>DASZDB010000395.1:0-3154 GCA_035942495.1 Solirubrobacteraceae bacterium | reverse complement strand
CGATGCCAGTCGTACGACGCCGCTCGTTCCACCAGGCACCGTCGTGTGCAACCACGGGCCGCGATCGACGCGCATCCGGATCGTCCGTGCGTACTGGTTGCGGAAGCCGTGAACGTTGACCGTACCCTGCTCGCCTGCCGGTACGCTCACGCTCCACGAGATCGGAGCGTTGGCCGTCGTGCAGGAGCGACCCTTGCCCGCGCTGAGCACGTTCCACGTGAGGTGTGCCCAGCACGTGCCGGTGTGCGCGACGTGCTCAGCCTCGGTTCTCGAGGTGGCGGCCTGGGCCGGGGCGGCCATGAACGACAGGAGGAGGACCAGGCAGAGCCGGCCGGATCTCGGCCGAGCCCACAAACGCGACGCAGCCATGATTGCTCGGCGGCCGCGGTTCCAAGGGAAGCGTGTCATCCGAACGTCCCTCGGCCGATCGAGGGGGCGCCTGCACTCAGACCCTCACCTTTGGACAGATGTCGCGTCCTCGGAGGCCACGATCGAGAGGTGCGCAGCGCGCGCGCAGACGCTCCGTCACTGCGCCGAACTGCTCAGAGCTCGATCCCTGCGACAGCGGTGGTGCGAGAGCTTGCTCGGAGACGGTTCAACGGCCGGATCGCGGTTGCTGCACGGGTGACGTCAAGGCACGAGGGGATCCGAGCCGTCGGCGAGTGCGCGACGAACTTCGTCGATCACCTTCGAGCACGTGTCGGACCACCGGCCGCCCGACGACTGGCCTCGTCGACGAGCTTGGCGACGACGGCACGGCTGGCGCATCCACCGATCGTGCAGCCGGAATCGGCGGACCCCAACGCCGCGGGTATCTCAGCTCGCGGCCGTTCGCTCCACCGCGCGGCGGGCGATGTCGCCGCGAAGCTGTCGGCCTGCGAAGTCGATTCTGTGCGCGGCAGCATAGGCCGCGTCGCGGGCGGCCGCCGGTGTCGGGCCGAGCGCGGTGACGTTCAGGACGCGGCCCCCCGCGGTGACGATCGCACCGTCTTCGCGACGGGCGGTGCCGGCGTGGGTGATCTCGACCCCTTCGCGCGCCGCATCGTGCAGGCCGGAGATGACGTCGCCGGTCGACGGCGCCGCGGGATAGCCGGCGCTGGCCAGCACGAGTGTCACGGCCCAGTTGTCGGCAAAGGCGAGCTCGACGCCTGCCAGCCCGCCGCCGCCGGGCCGCGCCGCCGCGGACAGCAGCTCGTAGGCGTCCGAGCGCAGCCGCGGCAGCACGGCCTGCGTCTCGGGATCGCCGAAGCGCACGTTGTACTCGAGCACCTTCGGTCCGTCGGGGGTGAGCATGATCCCGGCGTAGAGGACGCCGTGGAAGGGGGTGCCGCGCTCGCGCAGCAGGTCGACGATCGGCTGGGACACAAGCGCCGCCAACTGCGCGACCCGCTCTGGCCCGACCCCCGGCACCGGCGAGTAGGAGCCCATCCCACCGGTGTTCGGCCCTTCGTCGCCGTCGAAGATCCGCTTGTAGTCCTGCGCCGGCGCCATCGGGAGCGCGCGCTCGCCGTCGCAGAGCGCCAGCAGCGAGAGCTCCTCGCCGACGAGGCACTCCTCGACGACGACGCGTCCGGGGCCGAAGCGCCGCGCCACGAGGAAGTCCTCGAGCGTCGCGCGCGCCTGCGCCGCGTCGGCGGCGATCACGACGCCCTTGCCGGCGGCCAGCCCGTCGCACTTCAGGACGACCGGGTAGCGCTCGATGACCGCCATCCCGCGGGCCACGTCGTCGACCGCGCTCCCGCGCGCGGTCGGCACCCCCGCCGCCTCCATCGCCTCCTTGGCGAACTGCTTGGAGCCCTCCAGGCGCGCCGCGGCGGCGCTCGGGCCGAACGCCGCGATGCCGCGCGCGGCCAGCTCGTCGGCGAGGCCTGCGACGAGCGGCGCCTCCGGGCCGATGACCACGAGGTCGCAGCCCTCCTGCTGCGCGGCGTCGGCCAGCCCGCCGACGTCGTCGACTGCGATCGGCAGCACCCGTGCGTCCTGGGCGATTCCCGGGTTGCCGGGCGCGCACAGCAGGTCGGGCTGGGTCGCCGAGCGCTTGAGCGCGCGCACGAGCGAGTGCTCGCGCCCGCCGGCGCCGACGACGAGGACCTTCGGCGGGGCGCCTTGGGTGGCGTCTGCGGCCGGACTCACGCTGCGGTGGCCTCGGCGGCGGCGATCGCTCGCGGAACGTGATCGCGCAGCGCTTCGATCGTGGGCGACGCCATCGGTTGCTGAGCGTAGTGCTCTCCCACCCGGCACGCCTTGAACGGCCACGCCGGATGCGGCGCGTACGCTGGTCAGTCCGTGCGCGGTGCGGCCGGTCGCCTCTCGACCGAGCTCCTTGAATCCACGGAGCGTCGCTGACGCTGACGAGGCGCAGCCGCCTTTTGCGGTCGCAGCACACAGGCCAGGTTTGCGGCCACGGCGCGGGTTTCGAGAGCGACGACGACGCGACTGGTGGCGGGCGTGATCTGATTTGTGATCAGCACGCGATCAGCCGTCGGCGTGGCTTGCGGGGGATCGGGCGAAGCAATCGCTTGACCCCGCTCGCCTGATCGGCCACGACAAGAGCAACGACGAGCAGCGCCGCTGCGGATATTCCGAGGAGCTACTTGGCGCGGGTCCGGACGCTCATCCCGGGACGCATCGGCGCTACGAGCGCCGTCGTGCACCGCCGTCGTGGATTCTGACCGGATGTCGGGTCTGCACCGCGCGGAGATCCGCGCGATGACGACCCCGGCGCTCAGATCGCCGCGATGAAGTCGTCGATCGGGATCGCCGGCAGCGTCTCGTAGTGCGACGTCCCGCGAGAACCGAGCTCGAGCGAGACGCGCGCCATCGTCAGCTCGTCGGGCGCCTCGACGATGCTCACGAAGTCAAAGCGCCCGAGCGTGCTCCACTGCGCCATGACCGAGGCGCCCAGCTGCTCCACCTCGCGGTTGACCTCCTTGATGCGGTGCGGGTTGTTCTTGACCGTCTGCACGCCGTCGGGGGTGAGGGTCGAGAGCATGAGATACGTCGGCATGGCGCCTCCATCCAAAGAGCGAGCATGGGCTTGTGCCCCCCTTGTATCCCAGATCGCGGGCAATCGCGCGAGGGAACCGGTCGATCCGGTAGCGTCGAGGCCGCGAATGCAACGGATTGCGCTCATCGTCGCGGCGCTCCTCGCCGC
>DASZDB010000394.1:0-3513 GCA_035942495.1 Solirubrobacteraceae bacterium | reverse complement strand
GCGACCACGAGCTCCTCGCTGACGAGCGGGTGCAGCTCCAGCCCACGGCGCTCGATGCGCTCGGTGACCGAGAGAAACGCGAGGTCGACGACGTCGTCGCGCAGCATCTCGGCGAGCTCCTCGCTGGACTGCTCGCGCACCGTCAGCTCGACGCCGGGATGGTTGCGATGAAAGGAGGCGAGCAGCAGCGACAGGTCGACCGGCCCCATCGTGTGCAGTGCGCCGACCGACAACCGCCCGCCCTGGACGCCGGCCAGCGTCTGCAGCTCGGCCTGCGCGGCGTCGAGCTCGGAGAGGATGTGGCGTGCGCGGGTGACGAGCAGCTCCCCGGCGCCGGTGAGGGCGACTTTGCGCGTGGTGCGCTCGACGAGCGCCAGCCCGACCTCGGCCTCCAGCCGGCGGATCTGCTGGGACAGCGCGGGCTGCGCGATGTGCTCGCGCGCCGCCGCGCGCGTGAAGTGACGCTCGTCGGCGAGCGCCACGAGGTAGCGCAGCTGGCGTAGTTCCATACGCACAGCTTATGAGTTGGGAAGAAGTCTGGTATTGGACTTCTGGATGGTGGTGGTGCACCATGGTCGGGCAACTCACATCGCGCAACGCCAGGCCGGCCTGTCTCTCTCCTCCCGCCGCCGGTCTGGCGGTTGCCGCGATTCCCACGCAGCTCCCGCGAAGGGCGCGCCGAGTCTCCTCCGCCGGCGCGCCCTTCGCAGCTGCCTGCTGTCTCGTGTCGCGGGTCGGTCATGACACTAGGCTGGGTGGCATGAGGTACGCCGACCCGTTCCGCGACGCGGGCCGCCCTGAAACGACCGATCACGACTTCCTGCTCACGTGCACCTGCGGCACCGAGCAGCGCCTCGACGAGATGACGCTCGACGAGGAGGGCTTGGTCACGCTCTACGACTGCAAGAAGTGCACGCGCAGCGTCGTCGGGATCCTCACCGACGACCCTGACCTCGCGATGACCGCCCCGCAGGCGCTGACGCGCTGGCAGGAGAAGGCCGGCCACCACCTGCGCGGCTACATCATCGGAGCGCGGGTCGACGTCGCGCTGCGCCCGGAGGACGCCGAGCAGGACCTCCTGCTGATCCCGGCGACGCGGTACTTCTTCGAGCAGTACGCCAACCTGTAGGGGCGCGACCCGGCTCAGAGCTCGTAGCTCTCCACGCGCTTCTTCACGCTGGCCAGAAAGCGGGCGGCGAGCGCGCCGTCGAGCGCGCGGTGATCCCAGGAGAGGCCGAGGATGACCATCGGGCGGATCGCGATCGCGTCGTCGCCGAACTGATCGGTGACGACGACGGGGCGCTTGACGATCGCCTCCACGTCGAGGATCGCGACCTGCGGCTGGGCGATCACGGGCGTCGCCATCATCGAGCCGAACTGGCCGGGGTTCGTGATCGTGAAGGTCGCGCCGTGCACGTCGTCGGGGCTGAGCTGGCGCGAGCGAGCGCGCCGGGCGAGGTCGCGAATGCGTCGCGACAGCCCCTCCGGCGAGAGATCCTGGGCGCCGCGCACGACCGGCACGATGAGGCCGTCCTCGCCGAGCGCGACGGCGATGCCGAGGTTGACCTGCTCGTGGACGGTGTGCACGTCGTTCTCGAGCCAGGCGTTGAGCAGCGGAAACTCGACGAGCGCGCCGATCGTGCAGCGCGCGATCAGCGGCAGCGCCGTGATCGCGAGCTTCTTGCGCGCGATCTCGATCCGCGAGACGTCGACCTCGATCCAGGTCGTGCACGTCGCCGCCGTCATCTGCGACTGCTTCATGTGCACGCCGATCGCCTGGCGCATGCGCGAAAGCGGGCGTCCCTCGGGCGGCGTGTACGGCCCCTCGGTAGAGGCGCCGGCGCCGGGGCGGTAGGGGCTCTCGATGTGCAGCATCGGTTCGGCGGCCGCGCCGTCCGCCGGGGCCGGCGGTGCGCTCGGGCCGGCCGTGCCCGCCCGTGCGGCGACGACGGCCATGACGTCCTTCTTCTGCACGCGACCGTCGCGGCCGGTGCCCTGCACCTCGTCGAGATCGACGCCGTGCTCGTCGGCGATGCGCTGCACGACGGGGCTGTAGCGCCGCGCGGCGGCGCCTCCTGGCACACCGCGCGGCCGGTCTGGCGCATGCGTCGGCGGCGCGACGGGGGCTTCCAGCTCGCTCGGCGCCGGCGGCGCGGCGGCCGGTGGCTCGGGCGGCCCGTTGCTCTCGGAGCTGTGCGGCTCGCCCGGTCGCGCGTCGGTCGCGATCCGCGCGAGCGTCACGCCGACGTCGACGGTCGTCCCGACGGTGACGAGCACCTCGACCAGGCGCCCGCTCGCGGGCGCCGGGACCTCCGTGTCGATCTTGTCGGTCGAGATCTCGCAGATCGTCTCGTCGGCCTGCACCCAGTCGCCGGGCTGCTTGCGCCACTCGACGACGGTGCCCTCCGCGACGGAGACGCCCATCTGCGGCATCGTGACGTCCACGACGGTCGCTCGATCAGTACTCGAGGAGCTGACGGCACGCCTCCCTGATGCGATCGACCGACGGCAGGACGGCGGCCTCGAGCGGCGGCGAGAACGGGATCGGCACGTCCGGCGAGGCGACGCGCACGACCGGCCCGTCGAGGTCCTCGAAGCCGTACTCGGCGATCAGCGCGGCGACCTGGGCGCCGGCGGCGCAGGTCTGATTGGCCTCGTCGACGATGACGACCTTCGAGCACTCGTGGACCGCCGCCAAGATCGCCTGCTCGTCGAGCGGGACGAGCGAGCGCAGGTCGAGCACCATGATCGACGCGTCGTCGAGGTCCTCGGTCGCCTCGAGCGCCGTGTGCACCATCTGGCCGTACGTGATGACGACGAGGTCGCTGCCCTCGCGCGCCACACGGGCGCTGAACGGCGTCTCGTAGGAGCCCTCGGAAACCTCGCCCTTCACACGGCGGTAGAGGTTCTTGTGCTCCATGTAGATGACCGGGTTCGGATCGCGGATCGCCGCGATGATCAGGCCCTTGGCGTCCTCGGCCGTGCTCGGCGCCACGACCTTCAGCCCGGGCGAGTGCATGAACCACGCCTCCGGGTTCTGCGAATGGAACGGGCCGCCGGAGAAGCCGCCCCCGCTGGGCAGGCGGATCGTGATGTTCACGGGCAGCCCCTGGCGGTAGAGCATCTTGCCCGCGACGTTGACGATCTGGTCAAAGCCGCACGAGACGAAGTCGGCGAACTGCATCTCGCAGACGGGCCGCAGCCCGACGACCGCGGCGCCGACCGCGGTGCCGACGATGCCCGACTCCGCCAGTGGCGTGTCCATGACGCGGTCGGCGCCGAACTCCTCGATGAAGCCGTCGGTCACCTTGAAGGCCCCGCCGTAGACGCCGATGTCCTCGCCCATGAGAAAGACGCGCTCGTCCTCGCGCATCTCCGTGCGCAGGCCGTCGGAGATCGCGCGCAGGTAGGTCATCTCGCTCATCGCGGGCCTCCGGCCGGCGCGAATCCGCTCCACGGCGCCTCGCCGTCCTCGAGCAGGACCTCCTCGGCGTCGCGCGCGTGAAAGAGGCG
>DASZDB010000393.1:0-1685 GCA_035942495.1 Solirubrobacteraceae bacterium | reverse complement strand
GCACCAGACGCATCCGGTGGTCGCCGCGCTGCGCGATCGCTCGGACGAGCTGGAGCTCGCGGCGCTCGTGCTGTGCCCCGAGCCCGTCGACATGGCCAACAAGGAGCTTGTCTCCGCGCACGCCGCGCGGCTGTGCAAAGGACTCGGGCTCGACGCGGTGATCGCGACCAAGGAGGGCGGCGGCAACGCCGACGCCGACGTCTCGCTCAAGCTCGATCGCCTGGAGGCGGAGGGCATCACGGCCGTCGGGATCCTGGGCGAGATGGCCGGCCGCGACGGGACCGGGCCGCCGCTGGTGGTCCCGCCGACGAAGGCGACCGCCCTGATCAGCACCGGCAACTACGACGAGCGGATGACCCTGCCCGCCGTCGACCGCGCGCTCGGACGTGAGCGCATCGCCCTGCTCGATCAGGCCTCCACGGACGAGGTCGAGTTGCCCGTGGCGGTCATCTACTGTGCGCAGAGCACGCTCGGTTGGGGCAAACTCACCTGCGCCGAGACCGAAACCGAGACCGAGACAGCATGAAGATCGTCCACTACATCAACCAGTTCTTCGCCGGCATGGGCGGCGAGGACTCGGCGGGTGCGAGCCCGGAGCTGCGCGACGGGGCCATCGGGCCGGGGCGCAAGCTGGCCAACCTCCTCGGCGACGAGCACGAGATCGTCGCGACCGCCATCTGCGGCGACGACTACGCCGCCTCGCATCCGGAGTTCGCCGCCGAGCTCGTCGCGCAGGCGAAGGAGCGCGGGGCCGAGATGATCATCGCCGGACCCGCCTTCACGAGCGGGCGCTACGGCATGGCGACCGCGCGGATGGCGGCGGCGGCCAGCGAGGCGGGGCTGCCGGCGCTGGCCTCGATGCACCCCGAGAACCCCGGGCTGGGCGAGGCCGCCGGCACGGCGGTCGTCGAGAGCGGACAGACCGCGCGCAAGATGAAGGACTCGCTCGAGCGCTTCGCGGCGGCGGCGCTCAAGGTGGCCGGAGGCGAGGAGCTCACCGCCGAGGACGGGCGCATCGGCCCGATCGCGCGCACGAACCGCATGGCGGACAAGAGCGCGGCCGAGCGCGCGGTCGCCCTGCTCCTCACCCGGCTGGGCGGCGACAAGGACGCCACCGAGATCCCGCTCCCGGACTTCGACCATGTGACGCCCGCCGCGCCCGTCGGCGACGTCGCCGACGCGCTGATCGCGCTCGTCACCGAGGGCGGCTTCGTACCCGTCGGCAACCCCGACCGGCTGGAGTCGGCGCGCGCGTCGAAGTGGGTGCGCCACTCGCTCGACGGACTCGATTCGGCGCAGCAAGGCGAGTTCGAGTCGGTGCACGGCGGCTTCTCCACGCAGTGGGCCAACGCCGATCCCAACCGCATCCTCCCGCTCGACATCGCCCGCGAGATGGAGCGGGAGGGCGCGATCGGACGCCTGCACGGCGAGTACCTGGGGACGACCGGCAACGGCACCACCGTCGCCGACGCGCGCCGCTTCGGGATGGAATGGGCGGCCGAGCTGCGCCAGGCGAACATCCAGGCGGTCATCCTCACCGCCACCTGAGGAACCGGCACGCGTTGCGGGTCAACGCTCACGAAGGAACTGGAACGCGCCGGAATCCCCACGGCGCTGCTGTGCAACCTCGTCTCGATCGCCAAGCGCGTCGGCGCGCCGCGGATCGTGCCCACGCGCGGCATCCC
>DASZDB010000392.1:0-7126 GCA_035942495.1 Solirubrobacteraceae bacterium | reverse complement strand
GATGATCCACATCCACGCGCGCCGGCCCAACGGCACGCCATCCCACGAGGTCGAGGACTTCGCGGCGATCGTCGGCGCGATCCGCGCCGAGCTCGGCAACGACGACGTCATCGTCAACCTCTCGACGGGCGCCGTGGGCGTCCCGGTGGCCAGGCGGGTCGCCTACCTGCGGGCCCTGCGCCCGGACGTCGCCGCGCTGAACATGGGCTCGATGAACTACGCGAAGTACTCCGCCACGCGCAAGGCGTTCGTGTTCTCGGCCGTGTTCGCCAACCCGTTCGAGGAGATCGTCGAGCTGCTCGAGGCGATGAACGAGCTGGCGATCCGGCCCGAGCACGAGTGCTTCGACGTCGGCCACGTCGGCTCGCTCGCGCCGCTGCTGGACATGGGTCTTCTGCGCGCGCCGCTGCACGTCGACTGCGTCATGGGCGTGACCGGCGGGATCCCGCCGACGGTGCGCAACCTCGTCGCGATGGTCGACAACATCCCGGTCGGCGCGCACTGGGGCGTCGTCGGGGTCTCGCGCGGGCAGTGGACGCTCGTCGCGGCGGCGCTGGCGCTCGGCGGGTCGGTCCGTGTCGGCCTGGAGGACAACCTCTACCTGCCCGAGGGCACGATGGCGCGCTCCAACGGCGAGCTCGTCGCGCGGGCGCGGCAGATGACGGTCGACGCGGGCCGCCGGGCCGCGACCGTCGCCGAGGCGCGCGCGATGCTCGGGGCGCCGCGGCGATGAGCGCCGCCGGCGGGCCACTGGCCGGCGTGCGCGTGCTCGACCTCAGCCGCCTGCTGCCAGGCGGTTTCTGCTCGCTGCTGCTCGCCGACTACGGCGCCGACGTGCTCAAGGTCGAGGACATGGGGATGGGCGACTACATCCGCTGGTCGCCGCCGTACGTCGAGGGTGCTGCGCAGAGCGCTCGCTCGGCGCTGTTTCTCGCGCTGAACCGCAACAAGCGGTCGATCCGGATCGACCTCAAGCAGGCCGCGGGACGCGAGGTGCTGCTCGACCTCGCGCGCGAGCACGATGTCGTGCTCGAGTCCTTCCGGCCGGGCGTGCTCGACCGCCTCGGTGTCGGCTATGAGGCGTTGCGGGAGGTCAACGCGAAGCTCGTGTTGTGCTCGATCACGGGCTACGGCCAGGACGGGCCGCTGCGCGACCGCGCCGGGCACGACATGAACTACCTCGCGTTGACCGGCGTGCTCGGGCTGACCGGCGAGCCCGGCGGGCCGCCGGTCCAGCCCGCCGGCCAGATCGCCGACCTCGGCGGCGGCGCGCTCATGGCGGCGTTCGGCATCCTCGCGGCGCTGCGCGAGGCCGAGCGCACGGGGGAGGGGCAGGTCGTCGACGTCGCGATGGCCGATGGTGCGCTGTCGTGGCTGGCGCTCGTCGCGGCGCGGTATCTCACCGACGCGGGAGCCGACCCGCCCCAGCGCGGGCTGCTCGAGCTCGCCGGGGGCCTGGCCTGCTACCGGCCGTACGAGTGCGCCGACGGCGGCTGGGTGGCGCTCGGCGCGCTCGAGCCGAAGTTCTGGGCGGCGTGGTGTCGCGGCGCCGGCCGCGAGGATCTCGTCCCCGAGCAGTTCGCGGCGCCCGGCAGCGAGGCGCACGCTGCTGTCGCAGCGGAGTTCGCCTCTCGCACCCGCGCGGAGTGGGAGGCCTTCGCGGCGCAGCACGAGTGCTGCCTCGAGCCGGTGCTCGACCTCGGCGAGGCGCTGTCGTCACCGCTCGTCCGCGAGCGCGAGATGGTGGTCGGGCTCGACCAGCCGGGCGCGGCGCGACCGGTCGCGCTGCTCGGCGCGCCGGTGAAGCTGTCACGCACGCCCGCGAACTGCAACCGCCGGCCGGGGCCGCAGCTCGGCGAGCACACCGAAGCCGTGCTGCGGGCGGCCGGCTACGACGAGGCGCGGATCGCCCAGCTCGTCGCGGAGCGCGCTGTCGCGGGACCGCCGGACGACGCCGACGGTTGCGCTGGGTCGTTCCTCGCCTGACGCCCGATCGCGCGCAGGGGCGCGGCTGTCATCGGGTAGAAGCCGCCACGTCCGCCCACCCCTGAAGGAGGTCGCATGAGCGATCCGCACGACGACAGCACCACCCTGACCGACGACGAGATCCAGACGCACCGCTTCGACGGCACGGCGGTCGCAAGCGCAGACGACGCGGCCGACGTGACCGACACGGCCGACGACAGCGGCGACGTCGCCGACGCGACCGACACAGGCGACGACGCGGGCGACGTGTCCGACACGGCCGACGACTCCGGCGACGTCTCCGACACGACCGACACCGGTGACGACAGCTAGCTGCGCTGTCACGGCGCCCGCCCCGCCCGGGGGCGGCGCGCCGACGGCGCTCGAGCTGACGCTGGACCCGATCGGCCGCGACGCGTTCCGCGACGACTACTGCGACCGGCGCCCGCTCGTCATCGAACGCAGCGAACGTGGCCGCTTCGCCGCAGTGCTGTCGGACGCCGACGTCGAGCGGCTCGTGTGCGAGACCGCGATCCGCTCGCCGGCGTTCCGCCTCGTGCGCGACGGCGCGCAGCTGCCGCTGTCGGGCTACACGAAGGACATCCCCTGGCGACCCGGCAGCTTCTCGGGCACCGCGCTCGTCGACCGCGTCGCGGAGGAGCACGCCGCGGGCGCCACGATCGTGCTGCAGGGGCTGCACCTGCACCACCACCCGGCCGCGGTCTACTGCCGCGGGCTGGAGGCCGCGCTGGGTTGGCCGGTGCAGGCCAACGCCTATTGCACACCGGCCTCCTCGCAGGGCTTCGGCGTGCACCACGACACGCACGACGTCTTCGTGCTGCAGGTCTCCGGGCACAAGCGCTGGCGCATCTACGCGCCGCTCGTCGAGCTGCCCATGAAGGACCAGCGCTGGTCGGCGTCAGAGGCCGACGCCGTCGGCGAGCCGCTGTACGACATCACGCTGCGGGCGGGCGACACGCTGTACATGCCGCGCGGCTGGCCGCACGAGGCCACCGCGGCGGACGCCGCGTCGCTTCACATCACGGTCGGCCTGCACCCGCCGACGCGCCTGGACGCGATCCGCGCCGCGCTCGCGGGCTGCGCCGAGGACCTCGAGTTCCGCCGCGCGCTCGACGGCGACGGCGAGCTGCCGGGCGCGCTCGTCGAGCGGTTGGCCGTGCGCCTGCCGGCCGACGAGGTCGCACGGCGCGCGCGCCGGCGCTTCGTCGACACGCGCCGCCCGATCCTCGACGGCCAGCTCTCCCAGGTGCGCGCGCTCGACGCGCTCACGGGCGACACGCCGCTGGTGCGGCGCGCCACCGTGATCGCCGATCTCGAGCCGAGGCCCGACGGCGGCGTCGCGCTGCGCTTCGAGGGCAAGCGGGTCGGCTTCCCCGCGCACGCCGCCGCGGCCGTCGCGGCGATCCACGCGGCGCACGCGGAGTTCACGGCCGCCGAGCTGCCCGGGCGGCTCGACGCCGCCGGCCGGCGGGTGCTCGTGAGGCGCTTGGTGCGCGAGGGCTATCTGCTGGCGCCGAGCCTCCGCAGCCGCTAGTCACCCTCCTCGGCGCGCCATGGCGGCTGCGGCGGCGCCGCCGCGGTCGCCTTTCGAAGGAGTGTGACCAGCTGGCGGCGCTCGACCGGGTCCAGTCCTTGGAGGACGTCCGCTTCGACCTGCTCCGCCAGCTCGCGCGCCCGGGCGAGGGTGCGCCGCCCCTTTGGCGTGACCAGGACCTCGCGGGCCCGGCGATCCTGCGCGTGCGGCCGCCGGTTGGCCAGCCCGGCACGCTCGAGCTGGTCGACCAGCGAGACCATCGTGCTCGGGTCGATGCCCATCGCCGAGCCGATCTGCTGCTGGATCGCGCCGTCGCGCCCGCGCAGGTAGTTGAGCACCGCGAAGAGGGCGGGCGTCAGGCCGATCGATTGCAGTGCCGCGGCCGTCTGGGTGTGCGAGGCCCGCCACAGCCGGAAGAACAGCTGGCCGGCGAACTCGGCGCCCTCGATGACGGTGGGCTCCTGAGCCACCGGCGGATCATCGCAGATGTAGTTTGCGACACCAATCATTTGTGCTACAACTCCGTGCGTTCAATCATTTGCACAACGAACTACCTTGGCTGGGCGAGAGCGACAGACGCGGTGAGGAAGCCAGGTTCCAACGCAGGTGACGACGAGGAGTTTGCGATGAGCCCGCAGAACGCGACGAGCGAGTCCACGAAGCGCAGCAGCGCGAGCGCCAAGAAGTCGACGGGATTCACGGCCGAGGAACGGGCCGCGATGAAGGAGCGCGCCCAGGAGCTGAAGGCGCAACGCAGCAAGGCGGACGGCGAAAGCGCCGTGCTCGCAAAGATCGCCGAGATGCCGAACCCGGATCGCGACATCGCCGAGCGGCTCCACGCGATCATCACGACGAGCGCGCCGGAGCTCTCGGCGAAAACCTGGTACGGGATGCCCGCGTATGCCAAGGACGGCAAGGTCGTCTGCTTCTTCCAGAGCGCGGACAAGTTCAAGTCGAGGTACGCGACGTTCGGCTTCAACGACGCGGCGAACCTCGACGACGGCGCCATGTGGCCGACCTCGTTCGCGCTGAAGGAGTTGACCGACGCCGAAGCGGCGACGATCGGCGCGCTCGTGAAGAAGGCGGTGAGCGCGTAACTCGACCTCCCAAGCGCGTGGGTGGCAGCTGTCCCGGGTCGCCGCTCGTCAGCTGACCCCGCCGAGTCGCTTCGGCGCGCTGCACCCCGCGACGCCCTAGTGCAGCGGCTTGCCACCGGTCGCGCCGATCACCTCACCGCTGATGTACTGCGAATCCTCGGTCGCGAGGAACACGTACAGCGGCGCGAGCTCACCGGGCTGCCCGGGCCGGCCGAGCGGCGTGTCGCCGCCGAACTGCGCGTTCTTCTCGCCGGGGAAGCTCATCGCGACGAGCGGTGTCCAGATCGGCCCCGGCGCCACTGCGTTGACGCGGATCCCGCGCTCGGCGACCTCCTGCGCCAGACCCTTCGTGAACGTGCTGATCGCGCCCTTCGTCGACGCGTAGTGCAGCAGCGCGGGGGTCGGGTCCGCCGCCTGGATCGACGTCGTGTTGATGATCGTCGAGCCGGCCTCCATGACGGGCACCGCGGCCTGGCAGAGATGGAACATCGCGATGATGTTCGTGCGGAATACGAACTCGATCTCGTCGGGCGGGATGTCCAGGAACGAGTCGTAGGACATCTGGTAGGCGGCGTTGTTGACGAGCACGTCGAGGCGGCCCAACTCGCCGACGGCCTGCTCCACGAGCGCGCGCGAATGCTCGCGGTCACCGATATCGCCGGGAACGGTCAGGCAGCGCCGGCCGGCCTCCTCGACGAGCTGCTTCGTCTCGGCCGCGTCGTCGTCCTCCTTCCAATACGAGCAGAGGACGTCGGCGCCCTCGCGCGCGAACGCGAGCGCGACGGCACGCCCGATCCCCGAGTCCCCGCCCGTGATCAGCGCGACGTTGTCGCGCAGACGGCCGTGGCCGACATAGGAGTGCTCGCCGTGATCGGCGAGGGGCTTCATGTCAGCCTCGCGCCCGGGCGGCTCCTGCTCCTGCTCAGGGAAGTTGGGGGTAGGGTGCGCGTGCTTGGGATCTGTGGCCTGTGGAGTCATGGGCCGCGGAGTACCCACGCGCCCGCCGCCCAGTGCACGCGGATGGGTGTCCTAGTAGCCCGCGGCCGGATAGAGCGCGAAGTCGCGGTCGAGCACGAAGAACAGCTGTTCGGCACCCCAGACGTGGCGCACGCCCTCCATCCGGAAGCCGAGCTTCTCGAGCACATGGCGCGAGCCGAGGTTCGCCTCGCGCGTGATCGCCACGAGGCGGTCCATGTCGAGCTCGCCGAAGGCCTCGGCGACGACGGCCTGCGCGGCCTCGGTCGCATACCCGCGGCCCCACCAGCGCGCGCCGAACGCGTAGCCGAGGGCGACGTCCGGCCCGTCGGGTGACAGCGGAAAGAGGCCCGCCTCGCCGACGAGCAGCCCGCTCTCGCGCTCGATCACCGGCCAGAACGAGAACCCGGTGATGTCCTGCTGGGTCATCGAGCGCTCGAGCGCGAAGCGCGTGCCGGCCAGGTCGCGCGGCCCGCCGAGCAGCCGCATCGCGTTGACGTCGCTGTACAGCACGGCGTGCAGCTGCTCGAGGTCGTCGGGCTCGTACGGGCGCAGGACGAGTCGCTCGGTGAAGATCGGCAGCGCCATCCGCCCCGATGGTGACGGGTGGACCGCACCCCTGCGCTACGGTCCCCGCCGACCGTGAGCGCGACCACGCAACCCGCGTCCGATGTCGCGCCCGCGAAGGCGGGCCTGACGGATCCCTCGAACGGCCGGTTGTGGTGGATCGGCCTCGTGGTCCTGCTCGCCGGCACGGCGGCCGCGATGTTCTGGCTCACCCGCGGGCTGACGTTCAACCTCGACGAGTGGACGGTGGTCGCCCAGCGCCGCGGTCCCGGCGCGCCGTCGCTGCTCGAGCCCCACAACGAGCACCTCTCGCTGCTGCTGTTCCTGATCTACCTGCCGCTGCTGGAGATCGGCGGCCTGGACGCCTTCGTGCTCATGATGGTGCCGCTCGTCGCACTGCAGGTCGCGCTCGGGTGGCTGCTGTTCGACATCGCGCGGCGTCGCGTCGGCGCCGGCGTCGCGCTCGGCGTCGCGGCGTTCGCGCTGTTGTCGGGCTTGGCCTACGAGAACTTCCTCATCCCGATGCAGTCGGGGCAGATGCTCTCGATCGTGGCCGGCGTCGGGGCGTTCGCGCTGCTCGACCGGCCGCGCACGCCGGGCACCGACCGCGCGCTGGCGGCCCTCATGGTCGTCGCGCTCGCCTCGTCGGGGCTCGGGATCCCGGTCCTGCTGGGGATCGGCGTCGAACTCGCGTTGACGAAGGAGGGCCGCGGCCGGCTGTGGGTCGTCGCCGTCCCGTTCGCCCTGTACCTCGTGTGGTACGTCGCCTACGGCACGAACCGCGCGGCCTTCGAGGAGCTGGCGCTCAGCGCGCTGTGGGCGTGGACGGCGGCCAACCACGCGGCCGGCGCGATCATCGGCGAGCGCCAGATCGAGCCGGGCCAGCAGATGCTGATCCTCATCCTCGTGGTCCTCGTCTACCGCACCTTCAGGGTCGACCGCACGGGCCGGATCCGGTTGGCGGCGC
>DASZDB010000391.1:0-4624 GCA_035942495.1 Solirubrobacteraceae bacterium | reverse complement strand
CGGGCACGCCGATCGCCGCGTAGCGCGCGCCGGCCAGCTCGCGCGCGGCGTCGACGAGCTTCTGCAGGACGGGCTCGACGGCGTGCTCGGCGGCGATTGCCAGGACCGCGTCGCTGAGCGCCTCGGTGGCGGAGGCCATACAGCGATGGTAGGTGCCCGCGCCTAGACTGCGCGCGATGCAGACGCTCTACGATTGGGCCGGCGGCCAACCTGCCTTCGAACGGCTCATCGATGCCTTCTACGACCGCGTCGAGGCCGACGAGCTGCTCGCGTTTCGCTCGGCGCTCGTCGCGTACCTCGAGTGGGGCACGCGGCTGGCGCTGCACAACTCACAGCCCGGCGCGGCCGTCGCGCCGCACGCGCCGGTGCCGCGCTGGGGCTGGGGCGAAGCGCCGCCGTACGTGCCCTGAAGCCGAGTACTGTCGTCGGCATGGACGCCGTCGTCTGCCTCGTCACGACGCCCCCCGATCAGGCGCGCGCGATCGCCGAGGCGCTCGTCGCGCGCGAGCTCGTCGCCTGCGTGAACATCGTCGCGCAGGTGCGGTCCGTCTACCGCTGGAAGGGCGCGGTCGAGGTCGACGAGGAGGCGCTGCTCGTGATCAAGACGACCGGCTCCGCGGTTCGCGCGCTCGATGCCGCGCTCGGCGAGCTGCATCCGTACGAGACCTTCGAGCTCGTCGTGCTCGACGTCGCCGGAGGATCGGCGGAGTACCTCGCCTGGATCGGCGACTCCGTGGCGCCGCCCGCCGGCTGAGCGCCCACCGGCGCTCGCTGGCGTGGCGCATCGCCTCGACAGGTCGCCTGGATATGCTGACACGCGCATGCTCCTCCTCGACCTCATCGCCGCCGACGACGCCGCCGCCCGCGGCATCTGGACCGACACCGTCGGCCTCCTCTTCACGTACGCGATCCTCATCCCGGCGCTCGTGACCGGCCTCATCGTCGTGGCGATCGTCTCCGGACGCGGCGAGAAGCAGGAAGACGACGAGATCCGCGACCGCTGGGCCCGCAAGCGGCCGCCCGGCGGATCCTGACCGGCCTCAGGCCGGCCGCCGCGCCGCTCCCGCCGCACCGCAGGACGCCGTGCCGAGCGCGGCGTAGATCGCCGCCGTCTGCTCGGCGACGTCCGCCCAGTCGAAGCGCAGGACGTGCACCGAGGCCTCGGCGACGAGCCGGCCGCGCAGCGCGTCGTCGGTCAGCACGCGCTGCATCATCCGCCCCAGCGCGCGCGGGTCGCGTGAGCGGAAGCGCAGGCCGGCGTCGGTGTCGGGGACGACCTCGCGCAGGCCGCCGGTGTCGGCGACGATGCACGGGCAGCCGCTCGCCATCGCCTCGAGCGCGACGAGGCCGAACGGCTCGTAGATGCTCGGCACCACGCAGAGGTCGGCGATCCGGTACAGCGAGTGCAGGACGTCGTCGCCGATCCAGCCCATGAACGTGCCGTGGCGCATGAGGCCGAGCCGCTTCGCCTGCTGCTTGAGCTCCGCCTCGTGGGTGCCCGACCCGGCGACGAGGAAGCGCACCCGCCCGGCGCGCCGGATCACCTGCGGCAGCGCGTCGAGCGCGAGCTGAAAGCCCTTCTCGTAGACGAGCCGGCCGACGAGCAGCACGAGGCGCTCCTCGGGCGCGGCGAAGCGCGCGCGTAGCTCGGCGAGGTCCGCGACGGGGTGCAGGTCGGCGGGATCGATCCCGTTCGGGATTACCGTGACCCGCTTCTCGTCGATCGCGTAGACGTCGGAGACGTGGCCGCGCATGTAGTGCGAGCAGGTGATGACGTGGTCGGCGCGGCGCGCCATCCACGTCTCGATGCCGTGGATGTAGGACTGCGGATGCTTGTCGACCCAGCCCTGGTGGCGTCCGTACTCGGTGGCGTGGATCGTCGTGAGGTACGGGCAGCGCAGGCGCTCGGCGAGCGCCGCGGACGCGCCGGCGACCAGCCAGTCGTGGCCGTGGACGACGTCGAAACGCACCCGCTTGCCGAGCTGGCGCCCCGCCGCGTGCATGTGCGAGTTCATCCCTTCGACCCACGCCACGAACGCGTCGAGGTCGCGTGGCATCGCCGATTCCGGCACGCGGTGGATGTGCACCCCGCCGCGCAGCTCCTCAGGGACGTGGTCGCGCGCGCCGCGGGTGAGCACGTGGACCTCGACGCCGTGCGCGACAAGCGCCTCGGAGAGCTTGTGGACATGGCGCGCGAGGCCGCCCGCCACGATCGGCGGGTACTCCCACGACAGGATGAGGATGCGCTGGGTCACGGGCGCTCGGGCCGGCGGCCCACCGCGATCCTAGATGACGCCCGGCCGATCACGCGGGTGCCGCGCGACGAACCATCTACTCTCGCGTTGCACCACGGATGCTCCGTCGTCTCCTTCCAGCCGCGCTGCTCGTCGTCGTCGCCTGCGCGGTGGCGCTGGCCGTCGCCCTCAGCGGTGAGGATCCGATCGATCCGATCGCTCCCGGCACCACGGCGGCCGCCCTGGCCCAGACCGGCGACGGGCCTGCGGGCAGCGCGATCGTGGCGCTGCGCGACTGGCGCTACCGCGCCGACCCCGACAACCGCGGCCGTGATCGCGCCTGGGCCCGCGGCACGTGGCGCGGCAGCCCCGTGCGGGTCCCCCACTCACCCAACGCCGGCGCGTTCGGCGGTGCCGCCGGGCGCAGCGCGTACGACGGCTCGGTCGGTTGGTACGCCCGCGAGATCGCGGTGCCCGTCGCCGGCCTGTATGCGTTGCGGTTCGAGTCCGCCCACCACCGCGCGACCGTCTTCGTCGACGGGAGGGCCGTGCGCGACCACGTCGGCGCCTACGAGCCGTTCAGCGCCCGCCTCGCGCTCGACCGCGGCCGCCACACGGTGGCCGTGCGGGTCGACTGGCGCGACCCCGAGCGTCAGGGGAACGCCGGCTGGGCGCGCGCGTGGTTCAACTACGGCGGGCTGAACCGCCCGGTGACGCTCATGCGCCTGGGCCGCAGCGAGCTCGGCGCCCTGACCGTCCGCACGCAGCTCGAGCCGGGGCGGCGCAGCGCGCGGGTGGCGATCGGCGTGCGCGTACGCAATCGCGGCGCCTCGCGGACGCTGCGCGTGCGCGGCGTCATCTCGCGTCGTGGGCGCACCGTCCGCACGATCGATTTCGCACCGGCCGGCGTGAGCGGTGGCACGTCGCGCGCGCTGGCCGCGTCGGTCGTGATCGACGCGCCGCAGCTCTGGTCGCCCCGGCGCCCCGCGCTCTACGAGCTGCGCCTCGTCGTGCCGGGCGAGGCCGCGCTGGAGCGCCGGATCGGCCTGCGCGAGATCGCGTGGGGCGACGGCGGGCTCCAGCTCAACGGCGAGCCGCTCGTGTTGCGCGGCGTCGCGCTGCCACCCGACGCCCGCGGCCACGGCGACGCGCTCACCGCGGCCGACGAGCGACAGATCGTGGCAGGCCTGCGCGCCGCGAACGCCAACGCGACCCGCTCACAGCTGCCCCTGTCGGACAGCCTGCTCGCGCGCCTGGACGCAGCCGGCATCCTTGTCTGGCAGGAGGTCGGTCCCTGGGAGCCCGGCGGGCGCTGGCGCGCGGACACACCCGCGAAGATCACCGCGGCCCGCGACCGCGTGCTGCGCGTCGCAGAGGCCGGGCAGGCGCACCCCTCGATCCTCACGTGGACGCTGACCAACGAGGTTGCCGGAAACGGGCAGCCCGGCCAGCAGGAGTACATCCGCCAGACCGTGCCGCGCCTGCGCGAGCTCGATCCGACCCGCCCGATCGCGGCCGACCTGTGGGGGCGCGTGCTGCCCAACCGGGCGGGCGTGTTCGCCGCCGTCGACGCGATCGGGGTGACCGACTACGTCGGCTGGTACGAAGGTCTCGACCTCGACGCCGCCCGACAGGCGGCGATGACGCGCGAACGTCTGGCGAAGCTGCGCTCCCTGTACCCGGGCAAGCCGATCGTCGTCACCGAGCTCGGCGCCGCCGGCAGCACGCGCACCGCGGCCGCCGCGTTCGGCGGGACGGACTTCCAGGCCGACCTGCTCGGCCGGCGCCTGCGCGAGCTGCGCGACACCGCGGGCCTCAGCGGGACGATCGTCTGGAACCTGCGCGACTACGCGCTGCGGCCGGACTTTCGCGGCGGCTCCGTGCTGGACCTGCGGCCCGGCCTGAAGCTCACGCCGGGCCTCAACGAGAAGGGCCTGTACGACTTCAACGGCCGACCCAAGCCCGCGCTCGCGGCCGTCCGCGCGGTGTTCGGCGACGACTAGCGTCTGGCGGGGACACCCAACCGAACTTGCGGGTGGATGTTCTAGCTCTGTGAGGAGCCCTCGGGCGCGACGTAGCCCGGATCGGCGTGCAGGGACGCGCCGCTCGGGGAGAAGACGGTCGTGACGCCCTCGTCCCACCTGATCTCGTAGCGCGGATTGGGATCGCCGCGCAGCACCTTGACGATCACGCCGTGGCGGCCCGGCCGCATCGGCTGGCGTGCGGTGCGCCTGCGGCGGCCGGACTTCTCTGCGTAGACCCGATCTCCAACCTCGAAAGCCATCTGTTCTCCTCCTGCATCAAGAGCGGTTGATGCGCAGCGCGGCGATCCCCGCCGTCGCGCGCGTACAGCGGTGCTGATGGTAGTGCCACCGGCCGCCGTTGCGACA
>DASZDB010000390.1:0-1945 GCA_035942495.1 Solirubrobacteraceae bacterium | reverse complement strand
ATGTGGATGTCCGACGTGGAGATGAACGTGTGGATCCGAGGTCGCTCCGCGTCGCGTACCGCGCGGGCAGCAGCCTCCACGTCGGGCGCTTGAGCGCGGGCGAGGCCGGCGATGATGGGGCCGTGGACCTCCCGCGAGATTGCCTCGACGGCCTCGAAGTCGCAGGGCGAGGCGATCGGGAAGCCGGCTTCGATGACGTCGACGTTCAGCCGCGCGAGCTGATGGGCGATCTCGAGCTTCTCGGCGGTGTTGAGCGAGATGCCCGGCGACTGCTCGCCGTCGCGCAGGGTCGTGTCGAAGATACGGACGTGGCTGGGGTCGGGCTGCATGCTGATCATGACGTGTCTTGCTCCTTGCTGAAGGCTCGAGTTGTGCTGCTTCTCAGTCGGTTTGCGGCAGTGCGGCCGCCACGCAGATCGCTCCCCCTATCGGGGGAGCAGGAGAAGCTCAGACAGCTCGAGCGCGTGCGTCATGCGCGACGGAGTGTAGGCGATGGCGCGAGAATTGCCCACCGCGACTGACGAACCCGGGAGCCTGTCACGATCGCGGGTATGGAGGCCACATGAAGCGCAGCAAGAGCGTCAACCTCGCCGTGGTGCCGTTGATCGCGGCGGCCTTCCTGTCGGGCTGCGGCGGCGAGGACGAAGTGGCGTACTGCGTCGACGAGAGCAACCGCGTGGTCGAGAACCGCGAATGCGAACGCGGGACGAACCCCGGCTTCTTCTGGTTCTTCGGCGCGGCCGGCCTGAGCCGCGGGTCGCTCGCGGGCCCCGGCGAACGCATCAACTCCACCGACAAGGCGGCGCTCGCGCGGCGCGGCGGCTTCGGCAGGAGCGCACGGCCGGGCGGGATCGGGCGCCCCACCGGCAAGACCATCGGCGGCGGCTTCTCCGGCGGCAGCTGAGCCGGTGGTCGGCCCCGTGGGTACGTGCCGTGTCCAGGTGGTCGCTGGCGCCGGCTGGCCAGGACACAGGGAGGAAGGTGTGCCGGAAGCAAATCGACGACCGAGGACGCCGCCAGCCGGTGATCAGCGACCGCTTGGCGCGGTGCGTACTCGCGGGGCCGACCACTAATGGATCGCCACGACATCGAGCCGCGGCAGGGCTGGCCGGCGATCGTCGAGGAGCAGGGCCTCATCTACTGGAAGACGCCGCTGCCCGACGGCGAGGAGATCTCCTACTGGCACGAGGGCGCGCACTACTCGCTGACGAGCGACGAGGTCTACGACATCGAGGCGGTCGCCCGGCTCATGCTCGAGATGCTCGTCGAGGCCGGCGACTACATCATCGAGGAGAACCTGTTCGCGCAGATGGGGATTCCCGGCTGGGCGGTGCCGCGCATCAAGGAGACGTGGGCGTCCGAGCCGCCGATGATCTACGGGCGCTTCGACTTCGCCTACGGCCACGACGGCGTGCCCAAGCTGCTCGAGTACAACGCCGACACCCCCACCGGCCTGTTGGAGTCCGCCGCCGTGCAGTGGTACTGGGCGAAGGACGTCTTCGGCGAGGGCGTCGACCAGTGGAACCTGCTGCACGAGATGCTCGTCGGGCGCTGGCGCGAGCTCGCGCAGAACGGGCGCCTGCCGGGCGAGCGGCTGCACATGCTGCACACGACCGCAGAGCGCTCCGGCGAGGACTTCATGACGATCGGCTACATGGCCGAGGTGGCGCGGGCGGCGAACCTCATGTCCGAGCTCGTCGCGATCGAGAGCCTCGGCTACGTCGGGGGCGAGGGCTTCGTCGACCTCGCGGGCAACGCCGTGCGAACGGCGTTCAAGCTCTACCCGTGGGAGTGGATGATGCGCGAGGACTTCGCCGCGCCGGCGCTCGAGCGCATGGGCGACGGTCCCGGTCAGACGATCTGGATCGAGCCGATCTGGAAGATGCTGTGGTCCAACAAGGGCATCCTCCCCGTGCTGCACCGGCTGTTTCCGGAGAACCCGAAC
>DASZDB010000389.1:0-1796 GCA_035942495.1 Solirubrobacteraceae bacterium | reverse complement strand
CCCATCGTCGAGATGGAGGGCGCGGAGCGGATCATGCTCGGCTCGAACAACTACCTCGGGCTGACCGCCGACGAGCGTGTCATCGAGGGCGCCCACGCCGCGCTGCGGACGTACGGCACCGGGCTGACCGGCTCACGCCTGCTCAACGGCACGATCAAGCTGCACCTCGAGCTCGAGGCGCAGATCGCCGACTGGATGGGCACCGAGGAGGCGCTCGTCACCTCCACCGGCGCGCAGGCCAACCTGACGGCACTCGGAACGTTGCTCGTACCCGGCGACACCGTCGTCGCCGACTCCGGGGATCACGCCTCGATCCTCGACGGCTGCATCCTCAGCCGCGCGAAGCTGCGCGCCTTTCGCCACAACCGGATGGACAGGCTGCGGCGCACGCTCGAGAAGGCGCGCGCCGACGAGGGCGGGATCCTCGTCGTCGTCGACGGCGTCTTCTCGATGGAGGGCGAGATCGCGCCGCTGCCGCAGATCGCCGACCTGTGCGGCGAGTTCGGCGCGCGCCTCATGGTCGACGAGGCGCACGGCGCCGGTGTGCTCGGCGCACGCGGCGCCGGGGCGGCCGAGCTGCTGGGCGTCGAGGACCGCGTCGACCTGCGGATGGGCACGTTCTCCAAGTCGCTGGCCAGCTGCGGCGGCTTTCTCGCGGGCAGCCACGAGGTCATCGACTACCTGCGGGTGCAGAGCCGGGCGTTTCTCTTCACGGCGTCCAATGTGCCGGCCGCGATCGGCGCGGCGCTTGCGGCGGTGCGGATCATCCGCTCCGACGAGGGGTCGGCGCTGCTCGCGCGCGTGCTCGAGAACGCGGCGTACCTGCACACGGGCCTGAAGGAGCGCGGCTTCAAGGTCGTCGAGCACGAGGGCGACCACATGTCGCCGATCGTGCCCGTCAGCGTCGGCGACGACTGGAAGGCCGTCCTGCTCTGGCGCGCGCTCTACGACGCCGGGGTCTTCGTGAACGTCGCGATCCATCCCGCCGTGCCGCCGGGCGGCGCGCTGCTGCGCACGAGCGTGATGGCGACGCACGACCGCGCTACGCTCGACCGCGCGCTTGACGCGTTCGTGGCCGTCAAGCGGGACTTCGAGGCGCAGCACGGACCGCTGCCTGCCTGAGGCCGGCCGGTCGACCCGTCGGGGGCGGCTGTGATTGTCCAGAATTTCACAAATCGGTCACCGAAGAAAAACCCCGCTCTGAGCGTGGCCTTCCGCTCCGGCGCCTTGATCTGTTCCCCGGGCCTCGCGTACGTTCGTGGAGCGCTCAGCGCAGGCGAGCGGGGAGGCAAGCAGACCACGCCGAGGACCTCTTGACGAAGGACTCGTGGAGGTAGTGGGCTGCGCTTCATCGGGCTTGCACAGCGCAGACTGGTAAGAGCACATCACCGAAAACGCTGTCCCCTGCACGGAATAGGGGCAGCCGAGGAGGATCCATGCACGACGCGTCCACGACGATGGCCCCTGCTCCGCCCCAGCACATGCAAGCTCTGCAGCGCGCGAACGAGGTCCGCCTCGCCCGCGCAGAGCTCAAGCGCAACATCGGGCTTGGCACTCTCCCCGTCGCCGAGGTCGTCCTCACCTGCCCGTGGGAGGCGGCGAGCATGACGATCGCCGAGCTGCTCACAAGCCAGCGCCGCTGGGGTACGACACGCGCCAGCAAGTTCCTCGCCGGTATCGGCATGCCCGAGACGAAGACGGTGGGATCGATGACCGAACGCCAACGTGGCCTGCTGGCCGCGATGGTCTGAAGCGTGACGCAGCGGCGGCGCGAGGCCCATCGGGCGGCCTCGCGC
>DASZDB010000388.1:0-5897 GCA_035942495.1 Solirubrobacteraceae bacterium | reverse complement strand
CGTGGCGTACCCGCTCGTCGGGGCGCCCGCCGGCGGAACCCGCTCGTCCGCCATGAAGTACAGCTCAACCCCGAAAGACTTAGAGAACAATGCATCTCCCCTGTCGTGGCGGCGGATGATCCGCCCTGGTTCATGTCGCGGATCCGCCCTCCCCTAAGCGGCGGATCACGTGTGCTGCCCCCCGTCGCCCCGCCCTATCGCACGACAAGCATGGCGCGCGGGGGTCCTGCTCTTCCGGCACGAAAGATACATGGGAATGAGCCAGAGGGACAACCTGTTCCCGGGGGTTATCCGTAGGCGCTGACTCGTGCAGCCTCCATTGACCCTGAGCGGCCCATCGAAGAGGCTGCGCGCATGGAGATCAGCGAGACCCACAGCCGCCTCATCCGCCTCCAGGCCGAGCGATTTCATGCGGTCGAGCTGGGGATCGAGAACCCGTCGCCCTACCTGACGCGCTTGGACGCCGCGATCGCCGAGGCGCGCACCGAGTACGTCACGAGCGCCGTGAGCGAGATCGCCCGCCTGCGCCGCTGGCTCGCCGGCGCCGCGCAGGGCTGACGCGCTCGCACACTCGGCCAGAACGGCCCTCGCGCCGGGTCGACCGTTGGGCCAGTGGGGTCATGGCGACCGGGCTGCGGCCGATAAAAAAGGCGATGTCCGCTCGGGGCGAACGTGACCGGCTCGTGCGCGAGCTGGAGGCAGCCCGCAGACGCATCGCCGAGCTCGAAGCGGCGCTGCTGCGCCGTCGCCGCGACACGCTGACGGCGGTGCTGCGCATCGAGGCGTTTCGCGAGCAGCTCGTCGACGAGCTGCAGCGCACGAAGCGGCGCGGGCTGCAGGGCGCCCTCGTCCTGTTGCAGGTCGACCGGCTCGCGGACGTGCATCGCGACCACGGCTTCGGCGTCGGCGACGCGATGCTCGGCGCGTTCGTCGACGCGCTGCGCGCGGGGACGCGGGCCGAGGACGTCATCGGACGCACCGGCGCCGACCGCTTTGCGTTGCTGCTGCGCGAAGCGGGCGAGTCCGCCACGACCGCCTGCATCGCACGCCTGCTCGGAGATCTTCAGGTGCTCGCGGTCGGTCCGATCCGCGGCATCTGCGTGTCAGCGGGGGTGGCCGTGTTCTCTGCCGCCGACGGCGACCCCGTCGTGCTGTTCGACATCGCAGGCCGAGCGCTCGCCGACGCCCAGGCGGCGGGCGGTGGACGCGCCGTGATTGCGTCGGGCGACGGCCGCGGGCTCGGCGTCAGCGCCGAGCTGCACCGCCGCGACGCCGTCGAGGCGCTCGCGATCGCCCTGCTCGAGCGCGATCGCTACACGGGCGAGCACTCCGAGTCGGTGGTCGACATGGCCGCCGGCGTCGCTGAGAGCCTCGGTCTGTCGCCAGCTCAGGTCGGGGACGTCCGGGCGGCCGCCCTGCTGCACGACATCGGCAAGGTCGGCATCCCCGACGCGATCCTCAACAAGCCCGGTCCGCTCACGCCCGACGAGCGCGGCGTGATGGCCGAGCACCCGGTCATCGGCGAGCGCATCCTGCGCGGCATCGGCGGGTTCGCGGCGGTCGCCGACATCGTCCGCCACGAGCACGAGTCCTACGACGGGTCCGGCTACCCCGACGGCCTCGCCGGCAACGAGATCCCGATCGGCAGCCGGATCATCCTCGCCTGCGACGCCTACCACGCAATGACGAGCGACCGCCCCTACCGCGCCCGCATGTCCCACGCCGCCGCCTTCCGCGAGCTGCGCCGCTGCGCCGGCGGTCAGTTCGATCCCAACGTCACGGCGGCGCTCGTCGCGCACTTCTACCACGAGCGCTCCGGCGGCCCGATGCTGCGGGCGGTGTGACCGACGCTCAGGCGGCGCCGGGCGAGCCGTGCGTCGCGATCGCGCGGTCGTAGTTCAGGCGCAGCAGCGCGATGACGTCGGCGACGTCGTCCTGGTTGTCGATCCGGCGGGCGGCGTAGCCCGGCTTGCCCGGGAAGACGGGGTGGTAGTCGATCCGGCCGGCGTCGTAGAGCTCCTGCCAGACGGCCTTCGGAAACCCGAGGTGCAGCACGTGGTCGCCGTGCAGGTGGCCGATCTCGCGGCGCCCGATCGTGAAGGCGAACTCGCCCCTCGAGCCGGTGCCGGCGTGCACGCCGGGCCAGCCGGTGACCGCTTCGGTGATCTGCTCGCTCCTGTCTGTGTTCGCGTCATCGGGTGCCTCCGGGGCGTCGCTGGGTGACACTCGCGGACACTAGAAGTTCAAGTACGCTTGAAGTCAAGGGCGATGCGTGCTGTCGTGTGTGCGGTGTCCGAGCTTCTGACGATCGGCGAGGTCTCGCAGCGCAGCGGCGTCGCCGCGTCGGCGCTACGCTTCTACGAGGAGCGCGGCCTGATCGGCGCTCAGCGGGCGGGCTCCGGCCACCGCCGCTATCCGCGCTCCGTGCTGCGCCGGGTCGCGTTCATCGTGTTCGCCCAGCGCGTCGGCCTCACGCTCGAGGAGATCGGCGGCGAGCTGTCGAAGCTGCCGCCCGACCGCGTGCCCACGCGCAAGGATTGGGCGCGTCTGTCACGCAGCTGGTCAAGCCGCATCGACGCGCGGATCGCCGAGCTCGAACGTCTGCGCGTCGGCCTGACGGAGTGCATCGGCTGCGGCTGCCTGTCGCTCGAGCGCTGCCAGCTCGCCAATCCGGGCGACCGGGCCTCGACCCTCGGGGCCGGGCCGCGCTACTGGGTCGGCGACCGGCCGCTCGACGCCTGAGCGAGCCGATGAGTTGCCCCGGACGCCCGACGAGCCCGGCGGGGGCCGGGCTCGTCGCTGGCGGACGTGCTGTCCGGTGCGGCGCGGTGCCGCCGTCAGGCGGTGCGTGCGGCGCCGCCGCGATCGCGCGCCTCGTGGCGCACCGCGGAGGCGAGGCCGGCGGCGATGCCGGCCGCCGCGATCAACAGGTGCAGCACGTTGTCGGCGGCGTTGACGGGGATCAGCCCGAGCACGGTGTTGCCGTCGATGATGCCCCACAGCGTCACGATCGCGTAGACCGCGCCGAAGCCGAGGGCGTAGGTCCGAGCGGTGGCCGGGTTGCGCCAGAGCGCGAGCCCGACGAGGCCGGAGAGGATGTGGACGATGTTGTGCCAGCCGTTGACCTCGAACGCGATGAGCTCGCCCCCGCTGATGTTCGTCCCGGTTTCAAAGGACGAGTCAGCGGCGAAGCCGACGATGCCGATGAGCAGCAGGGTCGCCCCGAAGACGAGTGAGTAGATCTGGGCAGGGGTGTAGCGGTCAGTCATGGTGCTCCTTTCGACGGGGTGGTCCGCCGCGCCGCGAGCTGACCAGCGCCCAGCCGACGGCGATGAACGCCGGGGCGAACAGCAGTGGCTCGAGGAGCGGTGCGATGTGCGCGAGGATCATTTGCCGCGCCGGATTACCCCTCCGCAGGCCGCTTCACCGTCCGATTCTCGTGAGGCCGGGTGCGCGCCGAGCGCTCGGTCGGTGTGTCGGAGACCCGCGTCCGGCGCGAGTCGTTCGACAGACCCCTTGCGCGGTTTGCAAAGCGGGCGACGTCGGCGTACCGTCGATCGATGTACTCGCGTCAGCTTCTTGCTCTGCTGGCGCTCTTCGCCGCCGTCGCGGTCCTTGCGGGCTGCGGCGCCGAGGACCTCTCGACGGCTTCGATCGCCAAGGCCGCCGAGGTCACCGTGGCCGAACGAGGGATGCGCATCGCGATGGACCAGACGCTGACGCTGCCACAGGCCGGCCGCGTGTCGACGACCGGCAGCGGCGTGATGGACACGGCCGGGCAGACCAGTCACCTCACGATGAAGGTGACGAGCGTGCCGGATGTCATCGTCGGCGCCTTCGACAAGAGCGATCTGACGACCGAGGTCATCACCGATCGCGCCATTGTGTACACGCACTCTGCGCAGCTCAGCCAGCTGCTCGGCGCCGGTCGGAAATGGTTGAGGATCGACGCCGCGAAGGTCGGCGAGGCGGTCGGCATCGACGTCTCGATGCTGACGCAGCCCGGGCAGGATCCGAGCCAGGCGGTGCGCCAGCTCGCGGCGGTCAGCGGAAAGGTCAAGACCGTCGGCCGCGAGGACGTCCGCGGCGTCGACACCATGCACTACCGAGCGGTCATCGACCTGCGCCGATACCCGGCGCTGGCTCCTGCCGCCGACCGGGCGGCCGCGCGTGACGCGATCGAGCGCCTCATCGAGGCGACCGCGACCAGCACGATCCCCGTCGACGTCTGGATCGGCGAGGACGACCTCGTGCGTCGCGTGACCCAGAAGCTGTCGCTCAAGGGCGCCGGCGGGCCGAGCACGATCGAGCAGCGCTTCGAGCTCTACGACTTCGGGACGAAGGTCGACATCAAGATCCCGCCGCCGAGCCAGGTCACCGCCATGACCGAGCTCGCCGCCTCGGGCGCGGCGACGATCGGCCCCTGACGCCGCTCAGCCGCCGGCGCCGAGCTCGTCGCGCCCCGGCTCGGGCAGGAGCTTCGGCCCGCCGCCGCCGTCGACGAGGTTCGTGACGCTCAGGCCCAGCAGCGTCAGGCCCTTGTGCTCGATCGCGGGCGTGGCCGCGTACAGCAGAGCGCGCGCTGCGGCCAGGACGGGCTCCGCGGCCGCCGTGGCGTCCGGCAGCGTGCGCGAGCGCGTCGCCCGGCTGAAGTCGGCGAAGCGCAGGCGCAGGACGACGGTGCGCCCGGTGTAGCCCGCCTTCGCCATCCGGCCGGTCACGCGCTCGGCGAGGCCGGCGAGCGTCTCGTCGCGTTCCTCGGCGGTGAGCCGGCGCCCGCGCGCGCCGGCGAGCGAGCGTTGCGTGCCGAACGACCGCGGTGGCCGGCCCGGCTGCACGGGCGTGCTGTCGCGGTTCTGCGCGAGGAGGTGGACGCGGGGCCCGGAGCCGGTGCCGAGGATCTCGACGAGCTCTTCCTGGGTCAGCCGCGCAAGCTGTCCGACCGTCCTGATCTCGGCGGAGTGCAGCCGGCGCGCGGTCTTCGGCCCGACGCCCCACAGCGCCTCGACGCGCAACGGATCCAGGAAGGCGCGCTCCTCGCTGGGCGCGACGACGAGCAGCCCGTCGGGCTTCGCGGCACGGCTGGCCATCTTCGCGACGATCTTCGTGCGCGCGATGCCGACGGTGATCGGCAGGCTCGTCTCGGAGCGGACCTCCGCACGCAGCCGCTCGCCGATCGCGCGCGCCTCGCCCTTCGTGCGGGCGTGGCCGCTGAGATCGAGGAACGCCTCTTCGATCCCCATCGGCTCGACGACCGCGGCGGTGCGCGCGAACACCGCGAACACCGCCTTGCTCGCCGCGACGTAGGCCGACCAGCTCGGCGTCGCGACGATCGCCTGCGGGCACAGCCGCCGCGCCTGCGCGCCGCCCATCCCGCTGCGCACGCCGAAGCGGCGCGCCTCGTAGGAGGCGGCCATCACGACGCCGCCGCCGACGATGACCGGACGCCCTCGGAGCGCCGGGTCGTCGCGCTGCGCGACGGAGGCGAAGAACGAGTCGACGTCGGCGTGCAGGATGACGGTGCCGCGAGCGGTGGACACGAACGCATGTTCGCAGCCCGGCGAACGTCATGCAGGCCGCGTTGCGCGGCGCGCTCGCCCTCGGCGCCTAGCCCGCCGGCGCCCGCAGGTCGAGGTAGCGCACCGCGGCGTCGCAGGCCGAGACGGCGTACGGCCTGGCCGCGGGCAGGGCGATCCACGCGCCGGCCGGCGCCCGCAGGTCGCGATCGCCGATCCTCAGCGCCATCTCGCCCGCCAGCACGTAGAACGATTGGATGTGACCGGGGTGCGCCTGCGTCGTCGCGTCGACGCCCCGCTCACAACGCACCTCGCAGACGCGGATCGCCGCGACGTCCGCCAGCAGCGTCACGCGCAGCCCGGCCTCGTCGTGCAGGATCC
>DASZDB010000387.1:0-16452 GCA_035942495.1 Solirubrobacteraceae bacterium | reverse complement strand
CATGGAAGTGGTGGATGTCGAACTGGGCGAACAGCCGGCGGGCGCGCGGCAGCGCGCGCAGATCGCGCCCGCTGCTCAGCGCGAAGTCGACGACGGGGATGCCGGCCTCCCGTGCGAGGTCGGCGTACGGGCCGGACGCCTGGCCGAATCCCAGGGCCACTCGGCGGCGGCCCTCCCGGTGCTGGTGGCGTGCGAGCTGGAAGACGGCACGCTCGGCGCCGCCGACGTGGCCCTTCCACTGGACGTGGAGGACGCTGCGCGTCATCGCCGGGGCCCGTGCTTCGCCCGCGGCAGCCCTCCGATCCAGTCCGCGAACGCCGCGTCCGTCACGTCCAGCGTGAACCGCTCCAGGTAACGCGAGCGCGCCGCTCGGGCCATGCGATCACGCAGGTCCCGGTCGCGGAGCAGGCGCAGCATGCGGTCGGCCAGCTCCTCAGGCACCGGATCGTTCAGGACGAAACCGCTCGTCCCGTCGACGACCGTCTCCGCGATCGCGCCGCGGTCGGTGGTGATGACCGGCACCCCCGCGGCCAGCGCCTCGAGCACCACGCGAGGATGACCCTCCGGCTCGACGGGCGGGAAGAGCAGCATGCTCGACGACGCGAAGAGCGCGAAGCGGCTGTCGCCTGTCGCCGCCGGACGGAACTCGATCTGCTCCCCCGCCGGTCGCGCGCGGTCGCGGACCTCCGCTTCCAGCGCCGCGCTCTCCCAGTCGCCGACGAAGACGAAGCGCGCCTGCGGCACCTCGCGGAGGACCGAGATCGCCGCGTCGACCGCCTCGACGATCCCCTTGCGCCGGCGCAGGTTGCTGAAGAACAGGATCTGCCGTGGATCGGCCGCGACGTCGGGAAGGCTGACCTCCGGCGTCCCGTTCGGCACGACCGCGATCCGCTCGGGCGCGATGAGCCCGTCGAACACTCCCCGGAGCGACTCGCCCATGACGCCCATCGAGGTGACGCGGCGCAACGTCAGGCGCATCCATGCGCGCATGGCGGGCGGCTGCGCGCGGTACAGGTCGCCGAAGTCGCTGCCGCGCAGGTGAACCGCGACGTCCCAGCGGCAGAGGGCGGCGACGTGGATGTAGAGCGAGTCGCGCAGGAACGCCGGCGCATTCTGAGCGATCGGGAGGTAGACGACCCCGCGCCGCCCGCGCATGCCGATCAACAGCCGGATCGCGCCGCCGAGCCCGCCGCTGACGTTCGTCAGGTCCCAGCGGCCGATGTTGTCGCGACCGAGGCGGCGGTCGCTGGTGTCCACGTGCTGCAGCGCGAAACGCCGCTGCAGAACCTCGCTGGAGACGAGCAGGCTCGTCGAGACGCTGGCGCCGTGGTACGGCGGCGGCAGCGGGCCCACGACGATGAGGCGCGGCTTCGCTGCGCTCGCCGGCGCGCGACGAGGGAGACGGATCATGTTCCGGCCGTCCGGTCGCCGGCGCCTGTCGTGCTGCGAATCGGTGACTCCCCCTCCTGCGCTGGCGCTGCCCGGGCCCGGGAACCCTACACCGCGGTGGTCACACGCGTTCCGCTCCGCGAGCGCGACGGCCAGCGCCCCGCCACGAAACACCAGAAAGGGGATCTTTATTGACATTCGGGTACCGGTTCGTGGCATAGTGAACCTCGTGCGGGGGCTCAGGATCGCGGTCGTGGCCTGGATGATCGCGATCGGCGCGATCGCCAGCCTGCCGGCGCTCGCCGGCGCGGCCACCCCGCGCACGATGGCGTCGCTGGGCGATTCGCTCACGACCGCCGTGCGGGCATGCTCCACGGACGGGAAGGTCGACTGCCGTGCGAGCTCGTGGTCGACCGGTGCGAACGCGGCCGTCAACAGCCATGCCCGGCGTCTTGGCGCCACGCGAGCTCTGAACTTCGCCAGCGCGGGCAAGAAGATGATCGATCTCGACTACTACGCACAGAAGGCGGTCGCCAACAACGTCGAGTACGTCACGATCCTGATGGGGATCAACGACGTCTGCCGGACGCTGACCCCCGTCGAGACGTTCCGCAGCCAGTTCGCCACGGCGATGACCAGGCTCGCGAACGGACTGCCGGCCGCGCGGATCTTCGTGTCGAGCATCCCCGACCCGGACCGCCTGCGTCAGCTGTTTCGCGGTGACATGAACGTCCTGAGCGTCTGGGAGGCGGGCGACAAGACATGTCCCAGCTTCCTGCAGAACGCCAACTCCGAGGCTCCCGCCGACCAGCAGCGGCGCGCGGAGGCGCATCAGCGGCTCGTCGATCTCAACCGCCAGCTCGCAGAGGTCTGCGCGCAGCGCCCGCAGTGCGTCTTCGACGGCGATGCGGTCTTCAACTGGGACTTCCAGCGTGGCGACGTCGCGAGCGACTACTTCCATCTCTCGGAGCAGGGTCAGGCCGGGCTGGCCGCGCTGACGTTCCCACGCGCCTTCCCGACGGGGGGAACGTCGCCTCCGCCTCCGCCTCCGCCTCCGCCTCCGCCTCCGCCGCCGCCTCCGCCTCCGCCTCCGCCTCCTCCGCCGTCGTCGGATTGCGCGCTGGCGGAGTCGTCGACCGGCACGATGAGCGGGACGGGCGACGGCCACTCCCTTCCCGGGGGCGACTCGTACACCACAACGGTGAGTGGCCAGCATCTCGGCTGCCTGCGCGGGCCGTCGACGGCGAACTTCGACCTGTATCTCAAGCAGCGCAGCTCGTCGGGCGCCTGGGTCACGGTGGCGCAGTCGACAGGGGCGACGTCGACTGAGAACGTCAGCTACGCGGGTCCGGCCGGCAGCTATCGCTGGCGGGTCCTCTCGCGCAGCGGCAGCGGCACCTACACGTTCGCGATGACGCGGCCGGGGGCGGGTGCGCCGCCGCCGCCGCCGCCTCCTCCTCCGCCTCCTCCGCCGCCTCCGCCGCCTCCGCCGCCTCCGCCTCCGGGGTCCGGCTGTGGCCTTGCGCAGTCGTACTCGGGAAACCTGCTCGCGGCCGGGGCCGGACACTCGCTTCCCGAGGGGGACTACGTGTCGACCACCACGGGCCTGCATCGCGGCTGTCTGCGTGGACCGGCCGACGCGAACTTCGACCTGTACCTCAAGAAGCTCAGCTCGACTGGCGCCTGGGTGGAGGTGGCGCGGTCGACCAGCGCCACGTCGACCGAGGAGATCAACTACAGCGGCACGCCCGGCACGTATCGCTGGCGCGTGCTGTCGCGCACGGGTAGCGGCTTCTATGCGTTCGAGCTGACGCGACCCGGTTGAGCCGGACGAGACGACGCCCAAGGCTCCTCACCGCGATCCGAAGCGCCAGAAAGAAGAGGGTGCTGCGACTCGGGCGTCCGAACGGTGCCATAGTGCACGCCGTGCGGGCAGCATCGACAGCGCTCATGCTCTGTGCGATCGCCGGCGCAGCGATGGCCGCCCTGCCCGCCGGCACCTCCGCCGCAGGGCCGAAGCAACCGCGTTCGATGGCCGCGCTGGGCGACTCGCTGACCCTCGCATCCAGCTCGTGTCCGGCGACGGGGTCGACCGCATGCAGGGAGAACTCCTGGTCCACCGGCACCGCCGTCAACAGTCACTTCGTCCGTCTGCGCTCCCAGGTGCCCGACATCACGAGAGACAACTACGCCGTCGCGGGCCGAAGGGTCGACAACCTCAACGACCAAGCGCAGCGAGCGGTCGCGCGTGGCGTGGAGTACGTCACGATCCTGATCGGAACCAACGACGTATGCCGTCGTGACGGCATGACCGCCGTCGCCACGTTCCGCGATCAGTTCGGCGCGGCGATGGCCACGCTCGCCAACGGATTGCCGAACGCACGGATCTTCGTGTCGAGCATCCCGGATCCGGGCCGGCTGCGTGAGCTGTTTCGTGGCGATGAGAACGCCGTGCGGACGTGGGAAGCGGGAGACAAGATCTGTCCGAGCTTCCTGCAGAACGCCAACTCCGAGGCCCAAGCCGACCAGCAGCGCCGCGCCGACGCGCGTCAACGTCTGGTCGACATCAACCGCCAGCTCGCTGAGGTCTGTGCGCAGCACTCTCAGTGCGTCTTCGACGCCAACAAGGTCTTCCAGTGGGATTTCGACAAGGGACACGTCGCAACGGATTACTTCCATCTGTCGCCTCAGGGCCAGGACGCGCTGGCCGCGCTGACCTTCGGCCCTGCGTTCACCGACCCGCCGCCTCCGCCTCCGCCTCCGCCGCCGCCGCCTCCGCCGCCGCCGCCTCCGCCGCCGCCGCCACCACCACCGCCCCCAGCGCCGGGGACCACGCCGCAGGACACCGCTCCGGCGCCCGGAAACGTGGCGCCGCAGCCAGGCGCGGACGCGCCTGCCGCGTCGCCGCGACGGTCTCCGGCCAAGCTCAAGCTCAAGCGCGCGTCGATCCGCGGGGGCTCGCTCGACGTCCTGCTGGAGATCTCCGGGCGTGCCACCGGCAGCATCGACGTCGCGTACCAGTCGGCCGGGCGGCGCACTTCCTTCACCGTCGACGTGGGGCCGGCGCGCGACCGCGAGAAGCTCGTCCCGGTCGCGCGGCGGCTCACCGGCGCGCAGCGCCGGCTGCCCACCGGCATCCTGACGCTGAACTATGACGGCGACGCGAGCGTCCAGCCCGAGCGCGTCCGTTCGCGCGCCGCCAACGGCCAGAGCCGCCTGCGGCTGACGTCCCTGTCCCTTGCGGATGGGCGCCTGCTGGCGCGCGGCACGCTGGTGCGCGGGGTCGGCGAGGTCGTGCGGCTACGCGTGAGCTACACCGACGCCGACGGCAACCCGGCCGCGTGGCACGGCGACGCACCCGTCGCCGACGGCCGCTGGGCGGCCGACGAGCGGCTGCCCCCCGCGGCCGTCGCCGATCCGGCCGCCTACCTGACGGTGCAGTTCACGGGAGATCTCCGAGCTCGAGGGGGCCCGTACCGCGGCGAGCAGAGCGGCAAGGCGCTCGCCGGCCTCCCCGCCGACTGACCGCCGGCGTGCGCCTCCGACGAACTAGGCTCCCGCCGGTGGGGACCGAGCACTACGAGCTGAGCCACATGGCGGTCCTCGAGGCGGAGGCGATCCAGATCTTCCGCGAGGTCGCCTCGGAGCTCGAGCGTCCGGTGCTGCTGTTCAGCGGCGGCAAGGACTCGATCGTGATGGTGCGCCTGGCCGAGAAGGCCTTCTGGCCGGGACCGCTGCCGTTTCCGCTGATGCACGTCGACACGGGGCACAACTTCCCCGAGGTCGTCGAGCTGCGCGACGGGCTGGTGGCCGAGCTGGGCGTGCGGCTGATCGTGGCGTCGGTGCAGGAGTCGATCGACGCCGGCCGCGTCAAGGAGGAGACCGGTCCGCGGGCATCGCGCAACCGGCTGCAGACCACCGCGCTCCTCGACGCGCTGAAGGAGCACGGCTTCGACGCGGCATTCGGTGGCGCGCGCCGCGACGAGGAGCGCGCGCGGGCGAAGGAGCGGATCTTCTCCTTCCGCGATGACTTGGGCGGCTGGGATCCGAAGAACCAGCGCCCCGAGCTGTGGAGCCTCTACAACGGGCGCATCCGGCGCGGCGAGAGCGTGCGCGTCTTTCCGCTGAGCAACTGGACCGAGCTCGATGTCTGGCAGTACATCGCGCGTGAGCAGCTTGCGCTTCCCAGCATCTACTTCGCGCACCGGCGCGACGTGTTCCGGCGCGACGGCATGCTCTACGCGACATCGCCGTTTGTGGAGCTGATGCCGGGCGAAGAGCCGTTCGAGGCCACCGTGCGCTATCGCACGGTGGGAGACATGAGCTGCACCGGCGGCGTCGAGTCGACGGCAGCGACCATCGAGGAGGTCGTGGCCGAGATCGCCGCCACGCGCATCACCGAGCGGGGCGAGACGCGCGCCGACGATCGTGCGACGGAGGCCGCGATGGAGGATCGAAAGCGCGAGGGGTACTTCTGATGACCCGCGCGGACGTCGACGGCTGGCTGGGCCCGAAGACCGGGGGGCTGGGAGCGCCGGCCGCCGGTAGCGACCTGCTGCGCCTGGCCACCGCCGGATCGGTCGACGACGGCAAGTCCACCCTGATCGGACGCCTGCTGTACGACTCCAAGCAGCTGCCCGACGACCTGCTCAAGCAGATCACCGAGACGAGCCGGCGCCGCGGAGACGAGTACGTCGACCTTGCCCTGCTCACCGACGGCCTGCGGGCCGAGCGCGAGCAGGGGATCACGATCGACGTCGCCTACCGGTACTTCCACACGCCGCGGCGCAAGTTCATCATCGCCGACACGCCGGGGCACGTGCAGTACACGCGCAACATGGTCACCGGCACGTCGACGGCGGACCTGTCGCTGATCCTCATCGACGCGCGCAACGGGATCGTCGAGCAGTCCAAGCGCCATGCGTTCATCTCGTCGCTTCTGGGCGTCCCGCACGTCGTCGTGTGCGTCAACAAGATGGACCTCGTCGACTGGGACGAGTCGGTGTTCGACGCCATCTGCGACGGGTTCCGGTCGTTCGCCGCCAAGCTCGAGATCCAGGACCTGGTGTTCATCCCGGTCTGCGCCCTGCTGGGCGACAACGTCGTCGAGCGCTCCGAGTCGATGCCGTGGTACGAGGGCGTGTCACTGCTCTATCACCTCGAGCACGTGCACATCGCGTCAGACCGCAACCTCATCGACGTGCGCTTCCCGGTGCAGTGGGTCGTGCGGCCGATGTCCCACGAGCACCACGACTACCGCGGCTACGCCGGACAGGTGGCGGGGGGCGTGCTCCGGCCCGGTGACGAGGTGACCGTGCTGCCGTCCGGCCGCCGAAGCCGGATCGCCGGCATCGACAGCTACGACGGTGCGTTGGACGCCGCCTTCCCGCCGATGTCGGTGACGGTGCGCTTGGAGGACGACCTCGACGTCTCGCGCGGGGACATGATCTGCCGGCCGGCCAACCAGCCCGCGATCGCGCGCGAGATCGACGCCACCGTCTGCTGGATGGCGGAGGCTCCGCTGACCGCCGGCCAGACCTACCTGCTCAAGCAGACGACACGCTCGGTGACCGCCGTCGTCGAACGCCTGCACTACCGCATCGACATGAGGACGCTGCACCGCGACGAGGGCGCGCCCGAGCTCGGCCTCAACGAGATCGGCCGTGTGACCCTGCGCACCAGCACGCCGCTGCTCGTCGACGACTACCGCCGCAACCGGTCCACCGGCAGCCTCATCCTCATCGACCCCGCGACGAACGAGACCGTCGGCGGCGGCGTCCTGCTTCACGCGGCCGTGCCCGGTGCCGATCCGCCGGTCGTGCGCAACGTCACGTGGCACGAGGGGCGAGTCTCGCGCGCGCGTCGCTGGGCCGCCCTCGGACAGCACGGCGCGACGATCTGGCTGACGGGTCTCTCGGGGTCGGGGAAGTCGACGATCGCCACGGCCGTCGAGGAGCGCCTCCTCGGCGCCGGACGCTTCACGTACGTGCTGGACGGCGACAACCTGCGCCACGGCCTCAACCGCGACCTGGGTTTCGACGATCGCTCGCGAACCGAGAACGTCCGCCGGGCGGGCGAGGTCGCGCGGCTGCTGGCCGATGCCGGAGCGCTCGTCCTCGTCGGGCTGATCAGCCCGATCGCAGCCGACCGCGAGCTCGTGCGGCGCATGCACGCCGACAGCGACCTGGACTTCCTCGAAGTCCACGTCGAGACGAGTCTGGAGGCGTGCGAGCGGCGCGACCCGAAGGGTCTGTACGCCAAGGCGCGCCGGGGTGAGATCCCGAGCTTCACCGGGGTGAGCGCGCCGTACGAGGTGCCGTCGCAGCCGGATCTGCGACTCAGCGGTGAGCAGGCCATCCCGGATGCCGTCGACGCGCTGATGGCGCTGCTCGTCGAACGCGGGCTCGTGACCGTGGAATGAGGGCTTCGATCAGCCTTCGCGCAGCCGAGGATCCGCAAGCGGCCCCAGCACCGGCTCGTGGCCGTGCAGGGAGAAGGCGCGAAACCGGCTGAAGAGCCGATGGTCGGGGCCGTGGAAGTCGGCCGACCCGGTACTGAGCAGGCCGAGCTCCGCGCAGAGCCCGACGAGCAGGTCGGTCTGCTTGCGGGTGTGCGTCGTGTAGAAGGCCTCGACGCCGTCGAGACCGATCTCCGCGAAGCGCCGCACCGTCGTGATGACGGTCTGCGGATCCTCGAGATCCCAGAACGGGTGCGCCCAGACGGCGACGCCGCCGGCGGCGTGGATCGCGGCGATCGCGTCTGGAACCGCGGGCATCGTCCGCGCGACGAAGGCCGGCGCGCCCGGGATCAGGTAGGCGGCGATCAGCGCACCGGCGTCAGCGATGTCCTCGTCGGCCAGACGCGCCGCGTTGCTCTGCTCGGCCAGGACGGCCTGCGCGAGATGCGGTCGTCCCACGGGCTGCCCCTGCGCCGAGCGGTGCCGCAGCGCCGCTTCGTCGAGCGCCCATTCCAGCCGGCGCATGGCGTCGGCCATGCGCTTGGCGCGCGCGTCGCGGTCGGCGCGCGACTGGGCGAGCAGCTCCAACAGCCCCGCGTCGCGATGGTCTACCCCGTAGCCGAGCAGGTGCAGGTCCTCGCGTACGGGGTCGACGACCGTGATCTCGGTCGCGGAGACGACGCCGACGCCGTGGCGCTCTCCGGCGGCGAGCGCCTCGTCGACGCCGAGCAGCGTGTCGTGGTCGCTCAGGGCGACCAGGCGCACGCCCGCGCGCGCGGCGTGAGCGATGACATCCGCGGGCGCGAGCGCGCCGTCGGAGTGCACCGAGTGAGCCTGCAGGTCGAACAGCGGGGCGATGTCCGGGCGAGCAGACGCCTCAGGCATCGAGCTGCTCTCGGGCCTCGTACTCCTTCGTGGCCACCGCGAACACGATCCAGGCGATGAAGGTGATCCGCGTCACCTCCAGCCAGTTGTCCAGCGTTCCCATCTGCAGCAGGATGAAGAAGGCGACGGTGCTGGCGCAGCAGAGGGCGGGCAGGGGATCGCCCGGCCGCGCCGTCCGGCCGATCCGCAGCGTCATGCGTGCGCTGCGGAAGAGCGCCCAGGCGTAGGCCCCGATGATCAAGAACAGGCCGACGAGGCCGACCTCGGCGAGCAGCGACAGGTAGCTCGCGAAGGGCCGGGTGATCGCAAACGACCCGCTGATGACCTCCGCGTTGCGGATCTGCGGCATCACGTATTTCTCGGAGACGTCGGTCACGTACGGACGCCCGTTCGTCAGCGCCGTGACGTACCCGCCGGCGACGTCGGCCTCCGACTCGCTGTTCGTCCTCGCGAAGGTGCGCCAGGCCCGGCTGGAATACGTCCCGGGTCCGGTGCCGGTGAGTCCGAATCGCGGATTGTCGGCGAACAACCGCTCAACGGGGTCCAGGGTCCTGAGGCGCTCCTTGAGGTAGTACGTCGGGTCGCCGTTCGCATCGGCGATCGTATCCTGGAACTTCAGCTTCGGGATGGTCTCGGCCAGGTAGGCCAGCGTGCCCAGCAGCGAGGCGACGGTCACGGCCGCGATCATCACTCCACGTGAGCCCATCGAGCTCAGCAGGAAGGCGAGCATCACGATCGTCAACGCCGTGGTCAGCAGCAGCGAGCGGTACTGCGCGAGGAAGATCACGGCCAGGATCGCGATCAGCAGCGCGGGTGCGAGGCGCGCGGCGAGCCGTCGCTTCTCGAACGTGAAGATCCCCGCCAGCAGCCCGATCACGACCAGCAGGAAGAACACGAGCTGGTAGGGGTTCTCGCCGAATGTTCCGCTGATCACATCTGGGTTGCCCTCGGAGAGGAAGAGGGGCAGGTCGAGGCCGAACGCAACCGCGAGCTGCACGACGCACAGCGCCACGAGCACATGCGACAGCCGCTTCGCTGCGCCGACCGGCCAGAGGCTGTGCACCGCGGCGTACACGGCTATCGGTCCGAGGAAGCCGTAGACGAAGACGAGCGCGGGCGCGATGTCGATACGCGCGAGGTTCGTCAGCGTCGAAAGCGCGCACAGCGCGACGAATCCGAAGCTCATCAGCAGGATCGGCCTGTTCGTCGGCCGGTCGGAGGCCTTTGTCCGCATGAGCGCGAGGAGTCCGAGCGTCGCGAAGATCGGGATGTCGACGAAGTTGGCAAAGCGCGGCAGGATCGGGACGACCTCGGTGAAGAAGCGGACCACGACGAGCAGCACGATCGACACGAGCACCACCGTCGCGCCATCGGTGGGCTGTGTGGGATCCTCCTCGTGCTCCAGGCGGCCCGCGTTCCACGACGGGATCGGCGCGCGCCCGTTGAGTCCGTCGTCCTGCGCTGCCGCCGCAGGTCCCGACGAGCTCGGCCCGCCGTTGAACCACTCCACCGGCTTACTTGTCGCAGCGGCGAACGCGGGGAGGTAGCGCGATGTGTCGCCGCGGCCGGACTCGAGCTGCTCGATCGTCCAGATCGAGACGCCCAGCAGCTCAGCGACGTCCTTCGCCGTCAGGCCGGCCTCGGTGCGAGCCTGCGCCACGCGGTCATGCAGCGGGACGAGGGGCGCCCCCTCTGCCGGACCCGGCGCGCCTGGGGTCGCGTGGCTCGGCGCGGCGTTGTCGTCCGCTGGCTGGTTGGCGACGTGCAACAGGGAGGTGAGCTTGGCGAACCGCGCGCCGACGCCCGTGGCCGGCCGTTCGGTGAACCAGAACTCGCGTTCGTCCCCCGAGGATCCCGCTCCCATCAGTGCTCCCGCTGGCCGATCCCGGCCCAGGCTCTCAGTTGAGCCGGGGGTTCATGCACGGTCAGGGCAGCGAAGGGGTCTTGGAAGGCCTGTCCGCCTCGGAGCGGTAGCCGTAGCCGTAGCCGTAGCCGTAGCCGCCCGTGAAGGTGTCGTCGGACTCGGCGCCGGTCACGATGAACCCGAGCTTGGACACCGGGGCGTTCTCGAGGATGCGCTCGAGCTCCTTGAGAGCCGCAGTCTTCACTGCCGGGAGCCTGGCCAGCACGATGATCGCATCGACCTTCGGCGTGAGGTTGATCGCATCGCTGACGGCCAGCATGGCCGGAGCATCGACGAAGACCAGATCTGCCCGTCCCTCGAGACGCGCGAGCACGTCGCTGAGCGCCTGCGAGCGCACGAACTCGGCGGCGTTGGGCGGAAGGGGTCCCGCGGGCAGCAGCTCGAGCGTCCCGCCCAGCGGTGTGCCGCCGTTGGCCTGAACGTGCTCGCCGGCGCTCTCGCTCATGGGGACCTGTACGAGGGCCTCCTCCAGCCATGCGCGGCCGAGCGTCACATCCGTGAGGCCCGGCGTGCCCTGCAGGTCGAAGAACCGATGCAGGACCGGGCGGCGGAGGTCGAGGTCGACGAGCACGACGCGCTTGCCCGACCGGGCGAAGGTCACGGCGAGGTTGGCGATGGTCGTGGACTTGCCCTCAGACGGATTCGCGCTCGCGATCATGAAGGACTTCGCGCCGCGCGCCAGGTTTGCGAACTCGATGTTCGTGGCGAGGATCTGGAACGCCTCGCTTTCGGGCGCGTCCGGCGTGGCCATCATCGCGAGCTGATCGCGGCTGCGCAGGCTTCTCGGGGGCTCGTAGAGGCGGCCCAGAAGCGGCAGATCCAAGAGCTCCTCCATGTCGACGACCGTTCTCACGCGCGAGTTGAGCTGCTCGCGGCCGAGCGCGATGCCGACCCCTAGGAGCAGGCCGAGGATTCCGCCGAGGACGCCGTTACGCAACGGATGCGGCTGCACTTGGACGGCCTCCTGGGCCGGTCCGAGCTCGGCGATGCCGTCGAGCAGGCGAGCTCGCGTACGCAGGCTGGAGCGCTGCTGAAGCAGCTCGGCGTAGCCGGCGGAGGCCGACAGCGGGCCCGTGGTCGTCCGACGCAGGTCCTGCAGCTCCTTCTCGACGTCCTGCTGGGCGCGTCTGAGCGCGCCGGTGTCGAGCTTCCTGCGGTAGGCGATGTAGGAGTTGGCGTATGCCCGGGCGAGACGCTCGGACGTCCGAGAATCCGGGTCGGTGACTGCGAAGGTCAGGATGTCCGCCTTCGGGTCGGCCGTGACCCCGGAGCGAGCCAGGAACGTCTTCGAATCGCGGCGCGTCGGGAAGTTCGCCAGCGTGGGCCGGATCACCTCGGGCCCACGGGCAACATTCGCCTGCGTCTGGAGCACGCGCTCGGGATTGCTCTCGGTCTGCAGCTCGGCGGCGATCGAGGACCCGAGGTTCTTGGTGTCGACGACGACGTTGCTCGATGCCTGGTAGAGCGCTTGCTGGCGCGCCGACAATACGACCGCCAGAACGATCATCGCCACCGTGGTCAGGGCAATGACCGGTGCGCCACGGCGGAGGGTGAGCAGGCGCTGCCGTAGGCCGGAACCTTGAGCTGTTGTGCTGTTCACGATGCGGGACCCGTCGGCTGATGCTGAAGGACGGGACTATAGCCGCTGCCATCGGCGGCACGAGAGGGTCGCGTGCCCGCGATGTGGCGCGTTGCCCCGTCGCCCGCCGCCGCGAGAGCGGCGAGCGTCGCCGACATCGAGTCCAGTGGATCGAGCGCGGGCGACGCCGCGGGGGCGTTCAGCGTCTCCCGCAGCGCCACGAACTGACGGCGGTGGCCCTTGTCCTGGCGACGGGACCCGAGCCGGCGACGGTTGGTCCCATCGCGCAGCTCGAGCGTGCGAAAGTCCCGCAGGATCGCCGACCGTCCTCCTGCGTGCACCTCGACGTGCTCCTTCGGCAGCCCAGGGGCGCCACCGTCGCTGTAGACGATGGTGGCCACGGAGTCGTCGGCGTACTCGAGCGTCATCGAGAAGCGCTGTGCGGTCTGGACCGTCTCGTCCCTGCCCGGGCGGACGACGCACGACACGCGTTCGGCGGGCGCGCCGACGATCCAACACGCCAGGTCGACGAAGTGACAGCCCTCGCCGAGCAACCGGCCGCCACCTTCGACGGGATCGTTGAGCCAATGCCCGCGCGCCAGCGCCGGCGCGTTGACGCGGATGAGCACGTCGAGCGGATGACCGCGTTTGCTGACGTGGTCGGTGAGCGCCTGGACAAGCGGCGCGTGGCGGCGATTGAAGCCGACGAACAGCACCTGATCCAAGTCGTGGCGCGCGTGCTGCAACTCCGTGAGCTCCTCGGCCGTCAGGCACGGGGGCTTCTCGACGTAGACGGCCTTGCCCGCGCGCATGGCGCGCAGCGCGAACTCGGCGTGGCTTGCGTGGCGGGTCGCGATTGCCACGAGCGACGACGCTGGGTCGTCGATGACCTCTTCCGGCCGCAGCGCCCGGGCGGCGGGCAGACGCTCGGCCGCGCCCGTGGCCGACAGCCCCGTGGCGCTCGCCACCGCCACGACCTCGAATCCTGCCGCCGCCATCCCCGGGAGGATCACCCGCGAGGCGAAGCTGCCCGTGCCGATCAACCCGACGGAGGCGTTCGAGACCGGCCGGACGGCCGGCTGCGGCTGCGGCGGCGGCGGCGCAGGCGCGAGCGGGGTCGCGGCGTACTCGATGAGGATCCCCAGCGGTGACGTGTGCGACGACGCGAGGCGGTCGTATGCGGCGGGCGCCTGCTGCACCGGCACGCGCTCGGAGATCAGGCCGCAGACGTCGATCCGCCCGGCGGCCATCAGGCCCACGAAGGCCTCCATGTTGCGCCGCTCGGTCCAGCGGACATAGCCGATCGGGTAGTCGATGCCCCGCTCCTCGTAGGTGCGGTCGTAGCGACCGGGACCGTAGGAGCGCGACAGCCGCAGGTCGATCTCCTTGTCGTAGTAGCGCGCGCGAGAGAGCCGCATGCCGACGTCGCCGACGACGACGACGCGCCCGCGGTCACGGCACAGGGCCGCAGCGAGCTGCACGGGATCGTCGGACTGGGTCGCGGCCGTGATCACGACGGCGTCGCAGTCGCCGATCCCGACCGGAAGGCGCTCGGCTTCCAGTCCGCTGCGCGGAGCCGCCCGATCCAGCGCGCCGTTGGCGTGCGCGCGCTCGAGCAGCGTCTCGTCGAGGTCGACGCCGACGACGGTGCAGCCGGCGGCCCGCAGGAGCATGCCGGCAAGCTGGCCCACGAGTCCCAGACCGATGACCGCGACGCGCTCGCCGAGCCTCACATCCGCCTGGCGCACGCCATGCAACGCGATCGCTCCGACGGTCGCGAACGCGCCCTGCTCGAAGCTCACCGCATCCGGAAGCGCGACGCAGAGGTTTCCGGGCACGTGGTCGATCTCGGCGTGGACCGCGTAGTCCGCGCCGCCGCACGCAACGCGGTCGCCGGGCACGAGATCGCGGACGAGCGTTCCGGTGTTCAGCACGACCCCGGCGGCCGAATAGCCCAGCGACGAAGGGTCCTCCAGCCGGGTGCGCACTGCAGCGACGGTGTCCTTGATCCCGTCGCGGCGGGCCTTCTCGACGACGAGCGCCACCTGGTCGGGCCTCGACCGCGCCTTCTGCACGAGGTTCTTGCGCCCGGCCTGCACCTTCGTGCGCTCGGTCCCGGCGCTCAGCAGGCTGGCGCGGACGTCCACGAGGACGCCCTCGGGCGAGACGGTCGGCGCCGGCACGTCGAGCACCTCGACGCGCCCGTCCCGCAGGCGCTGAGTCACCTGCTTCACGGGGCGGTGAGCTGTTGCCTTCGAGCGCTTGGGCGGCCGGCTGCGGCTCGCGTTCGTGCGTGGTTCATCCGTGCGTTCCCGCTCATCTCGGTCTCGTAGGTTCGAGTGTCGCTACTGCCGCGACCGATCCCCTGCGGTCGCCGCCCCAGCACCTTACCCCGCGCTGGGGCGATCTGCCAGGGACCGGCGCGCGCGGCGGCGGTCCCTGGGTGCGTACCGGTGGATTACGCCGAGAGCGACCGGTGCGCTCACGGGCACTTGAACGCCTCGCCGTCCTCGTCGAGGCAGCGCTTGGTGACGAGTGGCAGCTTGCGTCCCGTGCGGGTCACGAGCCGTTCGTAGGTGCCAAGCCGGCCGTTGCGTGTCACGAACACCCTGATGCTCGTCCTCGCCGGAAGCACGCGAGGCTGCTTGAAGTACTTCGTCAGGCTCGTCTTGCGCTTGGTGGACCTCTTGATCGTCTTCGTACCGAACGGGCACGCCCCGCGCTTGCCCTCGCAGCGGACCTCGATGCGCGATCCCACGATTGTCGTGACCGTGAGGCTCACCAGCTTGCTGAACTTCTGGTTGACCTTCCACAGGCCCTTGATGTTCGCCCTCAGTTCGGCCGGGCAGCCATTCGCCCGCGTGCTGGTGGTGCTGGGGCATTTGTCCACGCGATCGGACTTGCCGTCCTCGTCGCGATCGGGGCAGCCGTCGGCCGGGATCCCCTTCTTGTCGGGACACCGATCCTGCATGCCCACGACGCCGTCGCCGTCGGCGTCAACGGCGTCCCCGGTGCCACCACCACCACCGCCACCCCCAACGCCGGGTGGCGGCGGTGGCGGAGGCGGCGGCGGCGGCGGCGGGGGAGGAGGCGGATCCGCCGGCGCGTCGCCCGTGCCGGTGAGCGTCGCGTCGCCGGGGGTGGCGGACTCGTTGTAGGTGAAGTCCAGGACCGCGTTGCGGGCGCCGGCTGCGGCCGGGGTGAACGTCACGTGGACCAGGCAGGCGTCGTCATCGCTGTCCGGGGCCAGCGTCTTGCCCGGGGGGCAAGCGTTGGACGAGATGGCGAAGTCGGCGGGGTTCGCTCCCGCGATGCCCACGCCGGCGACCGTGAGCGCCGCGTCGCCAGTGTTCTTGAGCCGCACAAAGCCGGCCGGGCTCGTGGTGCCGATGAGTTGCGGCCCGAACGTCAGGGCCGCTGGTGTCAGCGTCGCCCGTGGCGGCGACGGCGTCGCCGTTCCGCTCAGCGCGACGGTGGGACCGGCCACGTTGTCGACCTCGACGGTGAGCGTGGCTGTGTGCGGAGTCCCGGTCGTCGGCCGTGTCGGGCTGTAGAACACCCTGAACTGGCAAGTCTGCGCCGGCGCGAGCACCTTGGGCGGCTGGCACGTGTCGTCCCTGATCCCGAAGGCCCCGCCACCCGGGGTGACGGTGCCCCTGCTGATCTTCGTGATGGTGACGTTGGCCGCGCCGTTGTTCGTCAGCGTGACGATCTGCTCGGCGCTGGGCGTGTCGGACTGCGTCGTGAACGTCAGGCTGGACTTGTCCGCCACCACGGCGGCCTGCGCGTTCGACGCCGCGCCGAGCGCCAAGCCCAGGATCATCATCGGGATCCATTTCGCTCGCGACCCCCACGCCGCTGCCCCTGTCCGTGCTCGCATCTGATGCCCCGCCCTTAGTCGCTGATGAATTCGATGCCCGACTCCCCGACTCGCACTCCCGCCGCCGTGCTCGTCGCTATGTGCAGCGAGTCGCCTTCCGGCGATGGTCGATGGAGCGCCGCGTGACCCTCTCCTCGAACGGCAACACGCGATGCGCATCGAAGTAGCGCGTGAGGCGCGCGATGCGCTTACGCGTCATGTCTCCCCGCTGACCGAGAAGTCCCCGCCGGGAAGCTCGTTCCGGGGGGCAGGAGAGGGCTTGCTCGGCGCCGGCGTCGGACGGGCCGGGGCGGGGCGGGAGGGCGCCGGCCGCGGCCGTTCGGCGGCCGGCGGCGGCG
>DASZDB010000386.1:0-2468 GCA_035942495.1 Solirubrobacteraceae bacterium | reverse complement strand
GCCCGATCGCGATCGACCGCGCCGAGGAGCACATCTTCGGCGTCGTGCTCGTCAACGACTGGAGCGCGCGCGACGTTCAGCGCCTGGAGTACGAGCCGCTCGGCCCGTTTCTCGGCAAGTCGTTCGCCACGACGATGTCGGGCTGGATCACGCCGCTGCGCGCGCTGGACGGCGCCCGCACGCCGCCGCCGCCGCAGGACCCGCCGCCCGCCCCGTACCTCTCCGCGACGCAGCCCTGGCAGCTCGACGTCGCCCTCGAGATCGAGCTCAACGGCGCCGTCGTCTCACGGCCGCGCGCCGCCGGCCTGTACTGGACGCCCGCCCAGATGCTCGCCCACCTCACCGTCAACGGCGCACGCGTGAGCGCAGGCGACGTCATCGCCACCGGCACGATCAGCGCCAGCGCCCCCGGCACGGAGGGCTCGCTCGCCGAGCGCTACGGCGGCGAGCGCTGGCTGGCCGACGGCGACGAGGTGGTGCTGCGCGGCCGCGCGGGTGCGATCGAGCTCGGCGAGGCCCGCGGGCGAATCGTCGCGGGCTGAGTGCATCGGGCGCGACCGCCGTCAGTGGCGCCGAGCGACGAGCAGCAACGACCCGCCCGCCGGCAGGGACACGTCGCGGCGCACGAGCGCCCGCTCGGCGGTCATCGCGGTCTCGAGCAACCGGTCGAGCGGGCGGGGCAGCGAGAGCTCCATGTTCGCGTCGGGGTCGTGCCGCATTCCCACACGCGCCCGCAGGCGAGCGGCCGCCATCAGCGGGAGCAGGACGGACACGAACGACGTCACCCGCTCGACGGAGAACCCCGCCCGCTGCACCTTCGCGACCAGCTCGCGGCGCGAGTACCGCCGCTTGTGCCCGCCGGCGTCGTCCTCGGCGCTCCACAGCCAGCCGTGCTGCGGGACGGTGATCAACGCCCCGCCGCCGGGCCTGACGGCGCGCCACATCTGCGCGAGGACGCGCTCGTCCTCGTCGAGATGCTCGATGACGTCGAAGGCGCCGACCACGTCGAACTCGCGGTCGAACGGAAGCGACCGGGCGTCGAACTGGTACAGGCGCGCACCCGGGACGCGGTCGCGGGCGAACGCGAGTCCGCTGGTCTGGGGGTCACCCGCCTCCAGGCTCAGCGACGCCAGCGCCTGCGCGATCCCCGCGACCACGAAGCCCGTGCCGCAGCCCACCTCGAGGAGGTTCCGCGCGGAGGGGAAGTGGCGTTCGAGCGCCCAGACGATCAACCGATTGCGGCTGCGAAACCAGAAGCTGGCCGCCTCGCGGGCCGCCAGCTCGGGAAACCAGCGGGCGTCGAAGTCCTCGACCTGCGAGTCCAGCGCGGGGGCGAACAGCAGCAGCCCGTCCTTGCGCTCCGGCTCGTGACCGCAGGCGGGGCACGTCCAATCCCGGGCCTCGAACCGCTGCTCGCATCTCAGACAGATCTTCAAACCGGACTCGCGAGACTAGACGATGGCGGCCGCGCGGCGCTCGGCTCTGCAACGAGACGCGCGGGCGACCGGCCCCGAGTGTGCTGAGATTGCGGCGTGACCGAGCTCAGCGTGGTCGTTCCGGTGTACGGCTGCAGCGGCGCGCTGCGGGTTCTGCACGAGCGCCTGGTGGCCAGCGTCTCGCAGGTCACCGCCAGCTTCGAGCTGATCTTCGTCGACGACCGCAGTCCCGACGGGTCGTGGGCGATCCTGACGGAGCTCGCACACGCCGACCCGCGCGTCCGCGGGTTCCGGCTGAGCCGGAACTTCGGCCAGCACGCCGCCATCACCGCCGGCCTCGCGCAGAGTCGCGGGCGCTGGGTCGTCGTCATGGACTGCGACCTGCAGGAGCCGCCGGAGGCGATCCCGCTGCTCTACGCCAGGGGCCGGGAAGGCTACGACCTCGTCCACACCCGCCGCGCGCACAGCCGCCACTCGCTTCTGCGCCGGATCGCGAGCCGCGCGTACTTCCGCCTGCGCAACGTCATCCTCGGAACCGCGACCGATACCGACCACGGCACCCTCAGCCTGCTGTCGCGCAAGGTCGTGGACGCCTTTCTGAGCGTGCGCGACCAGCATCGCGAGTATCTCGGGCTGCTCGAGTGGCTCGGGTTCGAACACACGACCATCGAGATCGAGCAGTCCGAGCGCCACGAGGGCGACAGCTCCTACACGATCCGGCGGCTCCTCCGCGTGGCGATCGACGGCATGCTCTTTCAGACGACCGTGCTCCTGCGCTGGGTCGTCTTCCTCGGCTTCTTCGTGGCGTTCGGCGGCGCGCTGCTGGCGGGCTACCTCCTGTACTTCTACTTCTTCGACGACCCGCTCCCCGGCTACACGAGCATCGCCGTCCTGCTGCTGCTCGTCGGCGGCCTGATCATCATCATGATGGGCGTGATGGGCCTGTACATCGGCAAGGTCTTCGAGCAGGCCAAAGGCCGGCCGCTGTTCATCATCGATCAGGAGGCCAGCGCCGCCTCAGGACTTCATGTA
>DASZDB010000385.1:0-2003 GCA_035942495.1 Solirubrobacteraceae bacterium | reverse complement strand
GCGCACCCGGCTCGGCGCCGCCGGCGTTCCGCGCGGGCTGGCCGAGGTGCTCGCCGTCACGATCGCCGCGACGCTCGGCACGGCGCCGCTGATCGCGCTGTACTTCGAGCGCCTCTCGCTCGTCTCGCTGCCGGCGAACGTGCTCGCGGCGGCGGCGGTTGCCCCGGTCATGTGGCTCGGCACGATCGCGGGCGCGGTCGGCCAGGCGGCGCCCGCACTCGCCGAACCCGTCGCGGCGCTGGCTGCGCTGCCGCTCGCCTACCTGACCTGGCTGGCCGACCGTGCCGCGGCACTGCCGTTCGCGGAGATCACCGTCCCCTCGCCGGGGCCGCTGGGGGTGGTCGCGACCTACGCGACGGCGGGCGCCGCGGTGTTCGGATGGGGTCGGCTGAGGGCACCCGTGCGGCGGCGGGCGCGAAGGGTGCTGGCCATCGCGACGATGGCTGCGATCACAGCGCTCGTCCTCGTGGCGCGGCCGCCCGGTGCGCCGCGCGATCTGACGATCTCCTTTCTCGATATCGGCCAGGGCGATGCCACCCTCATCCAGCACGGCGCCGCCGCTGTGCTCGTCGACACCGGCCCGCGCGACGGGCCCGTGCTCGAACGGCTGCGCGACGCGGGTGTCCGGCGCCTTGACCTGCTCGTGCTCACGCACGACGCGGCCGACCATGACGGCGCGGCCGCGCAGGTGCTCGACGCGCTGCCCGTCGGCCTCGTGCTCGACGGCGAGGAGGCGACGCCGCACGCCGAGGTGCAGCGGCTGGCCGCGGCGTACAGGGTCAGGCGGATCGCGTCCGATGCGGGCCAGGTCCTGCGCGCAGGGCCGCTCGAGCTGCGCGTCCTGTGGCCGCGCCGGCTGCCGCCCGCGCCCGCCGGCGCCGAGCCGAACGACCGCGCGACCGTGCTGCACGTGCGCGACGGGCCGTTTGACCTGCTGCTGACCGCCGACGCGGAGTCCAACGTCCTCGCGGGCCTCCAGCTCCCGCCGGTCGAGGCGCTGAAGGTCTCCCATCACGGCAGCGACGACGCCGGTCTGCCCGCCCTCCTCGCGCGCCTGCGCCCGAGCGCCGCGGTCATCCCCGTCGGAAGACACAACTCGTATGGCCACCCGACGCCCGCGACGCTCACCGCCCTCGAGGAGCGCGTGCCGCTCGTCCGCCGAACGGACCGCGACGGGACCGTGAAGATCACCGTGCGCAGCGCGCGGATGCAGGTCTCCGCAGGCAATGGTTGACGGTGCGACCCGCACCGCCCGCGACGATGCCTACACTCGCCGCGGTGCCCGACTTCAAGCCCGCCTACCTCATCCACGGCGACGACCACGGCCGCATCAGCGAGCGCCGCGCCGCGCTGCGGGCACTCGCCGAGCGCGAGTCGGGCTCCAACGGCGTCGAGTGCTTCGAGGGCGATCACGCCACCCCGGACATCGTCGCCGGCGCGCTCGCCGCGATGACGTTCGCCATCGGCCGGCGGTTTCTCATCGTCGACGGCGCCGAGCGCTGGAAGGACGCCGAGATCGCGGCGCACCTGCTGCCCGCGCTCGCCGGCCTCGGCCCCGAGACGACGATCGCGTTCTTCGCCCGCGAGGACGGCCGCGCGAAGGTCAGCGACAAGCTCGCCAAGGCGGTCGAGCAGGCCGGCGGCAGCGTCGCCGTAGAACGGACCTTACGCGCCAAGGAGCTGCCGAAGTGGCTGCAGGGCGAGGCCAAGCGCCTCGGCGTCGCGCTGGAGCGGGATGCTGCGCAGGCCCTCGTCGGCCATGTCGGCGACCGTCAGCAGCGCCTACTGCGCGAACTCGAGAAGCTTGCGCTCGAGCTCGGGCCGGGCGCCCGGATCGGCGCCGACGACGTCGACGCCGCCGCGGCGCACTCCGCCGAGCATCAGGTCTGGGGCCTCGTCGACACGCTCGTTGCCGGCGACGACGCGGCGACGATGCGCGCGTACCTCGAGCTCGCCGCGCAGGGCGAGTCGCTCGCGCGCCTCGTGCCGCTGCTGGCCCGCCG
>DASZDB010000384.1:0-3779 GCA_035942495.1 Solirubrobacteraceae bacterium | reverse complement strand
CCCGGGAAGATGTCGTGGTCGCCCGCGGACACGCCGGGCACGACCTTGATGCCGAGGGTCGGCCAGCGCGACGGGCGCAGGTCCGTGCGGTCGAAGATCTCGATCGGGTAGTTCGAGAGCACGCCGCCGTCGACCAGCGTCGTCGGCTCGCCGGTGACGCCGTGGCGCACGATCACCGGCTCGAAGTACAGGGGGATCGAGATCGACGCGCGCACCGCGTCGGCGACGAGCTGCTCGTCGGGCTCGAGGCCGAGCAGCGCGTAGTCCCACGGCAGCCGCAGCAGGCGTCCGTTCGTGACGTCGGTCGCCGTCACGACGAGCCCGTAGCGGCGCTCGGCCGGCAGGGTTGCGTCGTCGCCGCCGTCGGTGCGGCGCAGGTCGCCGAAGCTGCGCACGCCGAGGCGCTCGAGCTCGTCGCGCACGAAGCCGTGGATGTAGTCGCCCTCGTAGGCGCCCGCCGAACGCAGCAGCGACAGGCCCTCGCTGAGGATCGGGATCTTCGGCAGCCCGCGGTCGGCGACGCGCGCGTACTGCAGCCGGGCCATCGCGTCGGTCAGACCCCGCCGCGAGATCCCTGCCGCCAGCAGGGCGCCGGCGATCGCGCCCGCCGACGTGCCCGCAACACGCTCGAAGCGATAGCCCGCGCGCATGAGCGCGGTGATCGCGCCGCCGAGCCCGATGCCCTTCATGCCCCCACCCTCGAGGACGAGGTCTGCGTGCGCCATCAAGACCCCGGTGCCGTGGCGGGACGCGGGCGTCCGATCGGGATGAACGAGCGCTGCATCGTCACGGGCTACCCGATGAGCCGGATCTGGCGCCCAGCCACTTGCGCAGCCGTGATTGCGCGCGTGCGCGATCTCGTTTGCGGAAACCCGCGCTCCCATGGCAACCACCACGCAAATCCAGCAGCGCGCCCGGCAACTCGTGCCCGGCGCCCTGAAGGACCGCATCCCGGCGCGCCCCAGCGAGACCAGCACGGGCGACGGCCGCGCGCGCCGCTTCCCGCAGCCGATCAGGGCGACGGCGCACGGCGTCATCGACTACGGCTTCCTCGTGCTCATGACCGCCGGTCCGGGGCTGGCGGGCGTCAACCCGCGCCTGCGCGCGATGAGCTGGGCCGTCGCCGCGACGCAGGGCACCATCAACGCCCTCACCGACCATCCCGTCGCGATCCGCCGGCTCATCCCGCTGCGGATCCACGGCTGGCTCGAGCTGGCCGCGGCGCCTGCGGTCATCGCGCTGCCGCCGCTCGCCGGCGCCGTCAGCGACCGCCGCTCCCGCACGGCGTGGCTCATCGCCCTCGCCCTGCTGGCGACGAACTACACCCTGACGGACTACGAGGCGCCGGCTGACTCGTAGCCTGGCGCATGCGACGGCGTTAGCCTCGACGACTGACGCCGGCGCGCTGCGGCGCGGCGCGAACCCGAGGAGCGATCGTGCCCAAGAACATCGTTATCGCTGTGGATGCGAACGAGCGAACCCTCGACGCGGTCGCGTTGGGCCATCGCCTCGCCGACGCCACCGGAGCGCCGGCCCTGCTCGTCACGGTCTTCGGGCACCATCCACTGCACGATCCGGAGGATCCGGAGCTCGTGGCCGTGCGCGCGGAGGCGCGCGAGACACTGCTCGAACTCGCTCGCGCCGAGGGTCTCGAGGTCGCCGACGCGCGCGTGATCCCCGGCAATTTCGCAGCGCGTGAGCTGCAGCATCTGTCCGAAGAGCCTGACACCGGGCTCGTAGTGGTGGGTTCGACGATGCGCGGGCCGGTCGGGCGGCTGCTGCTCGGCGGCGTCGGGGAGCGCTTGCTGGCCGGCGGCGCCTGCCCGGTCGCGGTCGCGCCGCGCGGCTACGGCGAGCGAGCTCCGGCGCGGCTCGGGTGCATCGGGGTCGGCGTCGACAGCTCGCAGGAAGCGCGTTTTGCGCTGGATGCGGCGGTCGCGCTCGCGACGGCCTGCGGGGCGCGCGTCCGCGTGATCACCGCCTTCAACCGCCTCGCCTTCGGCGCCGCGACGACGTCGGCTCTGCCCGGCCCGAGCGCGAATGACGCGATGCGAAGCGAGCTGCGCGCCGTCCACGACGAGGCGATCGCCGGCATCCCCGCGGCCGTCGAGAGCGAGAGCCGCTTCGTCGACGGCGCCGCCGACGACGTGCTCGTCGCCGAGAGCGAGGATGTCGACCTGCTCGTCGTCGGCTCGCGCGGCTACGGCCCGCTCGGGGCGGTGCTGCTCGGCAGCGTCAGCACCGCCCTCGCGCGAGCGGCGCGCTGCCCGATCATCGTCACGCCGCGCGAGACGCCGTTTGTCCTATTAACCTGACCACTACGTTGAGCGGACACTTAGCTTGTCGTAGGGTCGAGCGATGAACGTCGCGATCGCGCCAAGACGACCGCCACGCTCCCCGCTTCACACGGTTGACGCACGGCGAATGTGACGAGGCTGCGGGTGTCATGATTGCCCCGAGCAGCCGCGGAGTGCCTTCATAAGCGATCTGGACAATCCCATTTCACCTGAACACACACCGGCCCAGGTTCTTCCCAAGAACTTCCTGCGCCCCTGCCTGCTGCTGCTGTTGCGCGAGCAGCCCGCGCACGGCTATGACCTGCTCGAGCGGCTGCGGCCGCTGGGCTTCAACCGTGACGACCCGGGACGCCTGTACCGGGCTCTGCGCGCGCTGGAGACCGATGGCCTCGTACGGTCCGTCTGGGAGAAGTCCTCCAGCGGCCCGGACCGGCGCATGTACGAGCTCACGCGAGAAGGCATGCAGTCGCTGCACGAGTCGGTCGCGGCGCTGAAGCTGACCAACGAGCTGCTCGGCGTGTTCCTCAGCCGCTACAGCGAGTTCGTCGCGCTCAAGCCCGCCAAGAAGTCACGCGCCACGCGCCAACTGACCGACTGACGAGTCATGGCGACACAAGCTGCGCCCGCCGTCGCTCGAGGACGGGTAGCTGTAGACGTCAGCTACCGCGCGTGCCCGCCGAACCCCGGCGAGACCGCGTGGTGCGGCCCGGCGGGGTTTCGCGGGCGCTCGCTCGGCGCCCTCGGCGGTTCGCTGCCTGCTCCTGGCCCTGCTATCGGGGCGCCGAGATTTGAACTCGGGACCTCACCGACCCGAACGGTGCGCGCTACCAGGCTGCGCCACGCCCCGATGCCAGACGATTATCTCACGACGACCCGGCGACCGCCCGGTAGTACCGCACGGCGAGACCCGTGATGAGCGTCTGCAGAGCGCTCTCCAGGGAGATGCCCTCCCCGTCAGCGTAGCGTTGCGCGCCCGCCTCCTCGATCCGCTGCGCCTGGGCGACGACGTCGTCCATCAGCTCTGGGTGGCGGTCGGCGAAGTACGCGCCTAGCGCGTAAAGGGCGGTGTCGGTAAAGGGCTCGAGCTCGGCGTCGCCGACGCCGGGCTCATCCGCCAAGGCTCGGGGGCGCGACGTTCGGGTTTGCGGGGGTCTCGGGCACGGTGGGCAGGACGCTAGCGCCCGGCCCGGGCGGCGCAGCGTCCGTCGCGGCACCGGTCGGCCGCCGCAGCGCGCCGCCGGCCGCTCCCTCAGCGCCGCCGGCGACATCGTCCCCGGCGGTGGGCCCAGCGGCGTTCCCCGCAGCGCCGGTGGCCGGTGCGACGGCACCGCCGAGCACCCCGCCGGGCGTCCGCCCGTTGCCGGCGCCCTGGCCGTCACCGCGACCACCGAGCACCGAGCCGGGGTCGCGCCCGGCGCCGCCGACGGTGTCGAGCAGCGGTGCCCCCGTCCCTCCGGCCGTGCCCCCGACGCTCCCCAGCGG
>DASZDB010000383.1:0-4892 GCA_035942495.1 Solirubrobacteraceae bacterium | reverse complement strand
CTGGCCCTGCACGCACAGGGGCTGGCGGCCGCCCCGCCGCACGGCGCGGCCGGCCGTGGCCCCACCGCGGTGGCGACCGTCACACAGCGGATCGGCTGCCTGCAGCTCGATCCCGTCAGCGCGGTCGCGCGCAGCCCGCTGCTCGTGCTGTTCGCCCGGCTCGGCCCGGTCCGCGACGAGGCGCTGGAGCGCGCCGCCTACGAGCAGCGGCTGCTCTTCGATGCGTGGGCCCACGAGGCGTCGCTCGTGGCGACGGCCGACCTGCCGCTGCACCGCTGGGCGATGCGCACGTGGCTGCACGCGCCGGGGCCGCGCGCCGAGCGCGCCCGCGCGTTTCTCGGCGCGAACGCCGAGTTCTGCGAAGAGCTCGTCGGTGAGCTGCGCGAGCGCGGGCCGCTGCGCGCCCGTGACCTGGAGGACCGCTCGGCCGAGCCGGGGCGCCACGGCTGGTGGACCGACGAGGTCTCCGCGCGCCAGACGATCGGACGGCTGCTGCACCTGCTGTGGATGTGCGGCCGCATCGGCGTGGCAGGGCGGATCGGCGGCACCGAGCGGCTCTGGGACGTCTTCGAGCGCTGCCTGCCGGACGGCGTTGCGCCCGCCGCCGCAGAGGCCGATGTCGACGACGCCACCGCCGAGCGCGAGGCGGCGCTGCGCGCCGTGCGGATGCTCGGCGTCGCCCGCGCCGGCCATGTGCGGGCGCACTTCCTGCGCCGCCGGTATGCGCAGTTGCCGGCGACGCTGGCGGCGCTCGTCGCCGCCGGTCGGTTGGAACGGGTCGCCGTGGCCGGTCTGCGCGGCGAGTGGTTCGCCGCGCCCGACGACCTGGAGCGCCTGCCCGACCTGCCGCCCGGCATCCGCACGACGGCGCTGTCGCCGTTTGACAACCTGCTCTGCGACCGCGCCCGCACCGCCGAGCTGTTCGGCTTCGAGCATCGCCTCGAGATCTACGTCCCGGCGGCGCAGCGCAGCTGGGGCTACTACGTGCTGCCGATCCTGCACCGCGAACGGCTCGTCGCCCGCGCCGACCTGACGCTCGACCGCGCCGCCCGCGTGCTGCGCGTGCACGCGCTGCATCGGGAGGACGGTGTGCGGCGCACGCCCGCGCTCGATCGCGCCGTGCTCCGGGCGCTCGAGCGGCTCGCGGCGTGGCGGGGCGCGAGCGGCGTCGCGTTCGGCGGCTCATCCGTTCGTTGAGCGCGCCACCGCAGCGGTACTTCGGGCTCCGACCCCCGTTGAAGGCACATGCTGCGTCCCCTCTTCCTGGCCTGTATCGCCGCCCTCACCGTCGCCGCGGCGCCCGCGACGGCCGCCGTCGCCCCCGGCCGCGTCGCGTTCTCGGTCGCGACGCAGGTCCCCGAGCGCAACGTCGACGCCGGCGGTGCCGGACCCGCCGTCGCGCTGCCCGACGGCGGCGTCGTGATGATCGCTCACGGGCCCGGGGCCGACCTCACCCTCGTGCAGCTGCGCGCCGATGGCTCCCTCGACCCGTCGTTCGGCAGCGGCGGGGTCGCGCGCGTCGCGCTGCCGGGCAGCGATCGCTACAACCCTGCCCAGCTGCTGCGCCGCGCGGACGGCCGGCTGCTCGTCGTCGGCACCGGCTTCGCGGCTGCGAGCAGGTTCGAGCTGCCGCGATTCGTGCTCGTGGGGCTGACGGCGGCGGGCGGGCTGGATCCGAGCTTCGGCGCCGGCGGCATCGCCCCACTCGACCTGCAGAGCTCGTGCGGCGGCGGCTGCACGCCGGCCGCCCTCGCGCCCGACGGCTCGATCGTCATCACCGGCAACACCGGGCAGCTCTCGCCCGCGATCGCGACCGACCCGACCGCGGGGTCCGACCTGCAGTGGGTCGTCCGCCGCCTGACCGCGAGCGGCGCCACCGACCCCGCGTTCGGCACCGTGCCGGTGTCCGGACCGGCCGGCGTCTCGACGGCCGGCTACTCGACGGTCGTGCGACCGTCGGGCGCGATCGTCGTGCTGGGCATTCGCGCTCGCCAGCCGCAGCTCGCGGGGTTGACGGCGAGCGGCGCGCCCGATCCGTCGTTCAACGGCGGCGCGCTGGCGCCGGTACCGGTCGACGCTCCGTTTGGGATCCTCCTGCGCGCCGACGGCGCGATCGACGTCGCCGGGCGCGACCGCCTCGTGCGCTTCACCCCCTCCGGCACGATCGGTGCGTCGTACGGCACCGGCGGCTTCGTGTCGTTCGGCGGCTTCAACCGCAGCTACGGCCCGCCGGCGATGCTGGCGACGCCCGACGGCGGGACGATCCTGTACGGCCTGCGGCAGTTCGAGCCGACCCCCGCCGCGCAGCCGCGCCTGCAGCTGCAGCGGCTGACCCGCAGCGGGACGCTCGGCGCCGCCGGCACGCTCTCACCGGCGTTCGGCGGAGGCATCGCCAGCCGGCGCGGCGGCGTGGAGCAGAACGCCTTTCGCGCCGGGCTCGTGCCGCGCGCCGACGGGTCCTACCTCGCGGTCGGCGGCCTGAGCGTCGTGCGCTACACCGGCGAGGGCGAGGGCTTCAGCGCGGGCTACGTCGCCGCGGCCGCGTACACGCCGCTGCTCGAGCCCGACACGAGCTTCGGCGGCCCGCAGCCTCCCGCGCGGGCGCGCGTGCTCCTGCCCCGCCAGCGCGCCCGCTCAGCCGCCGAGCTGCGTCGCGTGCTCGTGCGCGTCAGGACGTCCGGTGCCGGCCTCGTGCAGCTGCGCGTCCGCGACGGCCGCGGCCGGATCCTCGCGCAGGACGTGGCGGCGATCTACGCAGCCGGCACGACCACCGTGCGCATCCCGCTGACGACCACCGGCCGCAGGATCCTGCGCCGCGGCCGCAGCATCGGCGTGCGCATCGGACGCGACTTTCGCGACGTCCTCACCGCGCGCGACCGCGGCGTGACCAGCGGCCGCCTGCGCTGAGCGACGACGTCCCGAGCGGGTGCGCGCCGGGTCACCCGCAGTCGGCGCGTTGGCACGGCGCCGGCTGCGTGCGGCGCCGGAGCCGCGGAGACGACGTGGCCCATGAAGTCTCCCTCCTCCTCCTCCAAACTGACGATCTACGGCGCCGCGTCGCTGCTTCTGGGCGTCTTCGCAGTCGCGGCCGGCGTCCTCGCCGGTGCCGAGTTCGCGATCCCGATCGTGATCCTCGCCGTGCTCGTGCTCGGCTTCCTCATGCTCAACGGCCTCCTGGCGCGGCGCAGCCTCGCTCGCCACGGCGGCGACCCCGACGCCGCGCAGGACGACGGCGACGACGCGCTGCCGGCCGCGCACCTCATCCCCGACGACCGGCCGCTGGGCGACACGGCCGAGGCGCACGACGAGCTCAGCCCGCACGACCTGCCCAAGGACTCGCCCGCGCGGCGCGCGGCCCAGGCGCAGGCGGCCCGCAACGGCGGGACGACCCGCGGAAACCGCAACGGCGCCGCCGGCGGCCGGGTGCTCGAATCCGAGGAACCCGCGCGCTGAGCACCTCGCCCCGAACGAAGCGGGGCCCGGCGATCGCCGGGCCCCGCGTCGTGCGTCTGTGCTGCGTCTACGTGCTTACGCGTTGGTGAGCTCGCGCTCGGTCGCCTTGAGCACGCTGACGCGGTTCTTGTGCGTCCGCTCGTACTCGCGGACCTTCTTCGCCACGTCGTCGTCGCCCTCGTTGACGGCGCTGATGACGTCGGCCGCCGTCAGCTCGTCGTAGCCGGGCCACGGCTCGTCACCGCGCAGCGACGTGATGCGCCCCAGGATGGTGGTGCGGTTCTGGTTCTTGCGCTCGTAGCTGTCGACCTTCGCGAGGTCGATCTGCGACAGACCCGTCAGCTTCGACGTGATCTCGTCGGCGGTCAGCTCGTCGTAGCGCGCGATCGGCAGGTCCTCCTCGGACGCGACGGCGCCCTTGATCTGACCCTCGGCCTGCGCGACGCCGGGGACCTTGCGGGCCTGACGGGTCGTGCGCTTGGCGGTCGAGACGGCCTTGCGGGTCGTCTCGCGAGCGGCGTTGCCGGCCTCGCGGACGGCGTCGGCGGCACCGGTGGTCGCCACGTCGTAGGACGAGCGGCCGCCGATGTCGGCGCGCACGACGGCCGTCGTGAGCTTGGGGATCTCCTTCAGGATGCGCTCGAGCATCCGCTCCTCGTCGCCGCGGATCGAGGCGGCGAGCTTCGCCGTCTCGTCGTCGCCGACCTGCTCGGCCAGACGCTCGATCGCCGTGTACGTCGCGATCTCCAGCGCCTCGGAGGCGCAGGCGTCCTTGGCGTTCTTGAGCACCTTCTCCTCGCCGCCGCTGCCGCGCACGAGCTCGATCGGCGCCCGGCCGATCGCCATCGCCTGGCCTACGACGCCCTGCACGACGCCGAAGACGGCGGTGACGACGTTGCCGTTCTGGCCGAGGCTGCGCAGGCGCCGCTCGATGCGGTCGGCATGACGGCGCGTCTCGTCGAGATGCGTCTCGAGAATCGTGCGGTACGAGCCGCGCGGGGTCATGGCGATCTGCGCCTGCAGCTCGCGGATGAGCGTCTGCTCGGTGGCGTGCGCCTCGCTGAGGTACTGCACGACCTTCTGCTGATCCTTGTTCATCTGGTTCTCCTATCAATCCACGTTCGGGACCGCGGATCGCGCCGCGGCGGGGTGGCGCCGACCGTTGGCCGGGAGCACCTCCTGTATTACTCCTAACAAGATGTCCGGTAACGAGCTTAGCCAAACATTTGTTCGTTCCGCCCTGACCGGGGCGAGGCGGGGGGCGGTCAGGCAGCGGCCGCACGCAGGGCCGGGGCCGGCGCGCGTAGCGCGTGCGCGCCGGCCAGCCCGCGCCACTCGCCGAAGCGCGCGAACAGGGCGCGCACCTGGGCCTCGTCGGCGCGCGCGGCGGGATCGCCGTGGCTGCGGGCGTGGCCGAGCAGCTTCAGGAACCCGAGGTC
>DASZDB010000382.1:0-1543 GCA_035942495.1 Solirubrobacteraceae bacterium | reverse complement strand
CTGGTAGACACGCCGGCTTTAGGTGCCGGTGGCGCAAGCCTTGGGGGTTCAAGTCCATCCGCCCGCATCAGCCGACCCTGAGCACCACGGCGGTCTCCCACGGCTCGCGCACGAGGAAGCCGCCGCGGTGGGCGCGCGCCTCCAGCCCCGCGGCGGCGACGCGGGCGCGCACCGCGGCCAGCTCCCCGGATGCCGCCAGGAGCACGGTCCACTCGCTCAGGCCGGCGGTGCGCGGCGGCCGCGGCTCGACGTCCCGCCCAAGCCAGATGTTCAAGCCGAGGTGGTGGTGGTAGCCGCCCGCTGATACGAACGCCGCGTTGCCGAGGTCGGCCATGACCTCGAAGCCGAGCACGTCGCGGTAGAAGTCCAGCGCCTGCCCGACGTCGCCGACGTGCAGGTGCACGTGGCCGACGACGAGCCCCGCGCCCGCGTGCGCGCGCGGCTCCTCACGCTCGACGCTGCGCATGAGGTGCTGCATGTCCAGCGCGATCGTGGGCATCTCGACGCGTTCGCCCGGCACCCGCGGCACCGGCCAGCGCGCGCGCGGACGATCGGCGTACAGCTCGATCCCGTTGTCGTCGGGATCGCGCAGGTAGATCGCCTCGAGGACGCCGTGATCTGACGCCGCCTCGATCCGCGTCCGGGTGCTGGCCAGCCGCTTGACCGCGCGGGCCAGCTCGCGGCGGTCCTCGAACAGCAGCGCGTAGTGATACAGGCCGGCGTGACGGCCGCTCGGCGCCGCGTCCGGCGCCTCGACGAGCACCACGAGGTCCTCGCCGCCCGTGCCCAGCGTCGCCACGTTGCCGTCGCGGTCGTGGAGTCGGAGGCCGAGCGCACGCTCGTAGAACGCGACCGACCCGTCGAGGGTGGAGACGGCCAGGTGGACCGGGCCGAGGCGGAGCGTGGCGGGGAGGTGGGGGACCGGCGCGGGGTCGGCGGGCGAGGTCATGCGAGGATGCTAGAAACGCTGAAACCCCCATCCCGAATCGCGGTCGCGATACCCTCCGCAACGCAAGGGGCACTGGCTCAATTTGGCTAGAGCACCGGTCTCCAAAACCGGGGGTTGCAGGTTCGAGTCCTGCGTGCCCCGCTTGTACTCGTCCGTCCGCCGGCTCTGCGAACATGCGTTCGTGAGGCGGAGTGGGGCGGACCGAGACGCAGTGCGGGAGCTTCTTTCGCGGGGCTATTCGGATCGCGAGAGCGCCGAGATGAGCGGCGTGTCTCAGAACACCATTGGGCGATGGCGGCGTTCGTGGCCTCCAATCGCCATCTCGTGGCAGCCGATGCACATGCCGTCATACGCGTATCTGCTCGGCCTGTACCTCGGTGACGGCTGCGTGTCCGTGACAGGGTCCCGCGTGGTGGTGCGGATCGCGCTCGACCTGCGCTATCAGCAAGTCGTCGACGACTGCTGGGCTGCGATGGTCCTGACGATGCCGCGACATCGGGTGAGCTTCGTCCGCGCGTGCGGCAGCGAGTGCGTCCACGTCCAAGCCTGCGGCAAGCTGTGGCTGCACGCGTTTCCCCAGCACGGCCCCGGCCG
>DASZDB010000381.1:0-3453 GCA_035942495.1 Solirubrobacteraceae bacterium | reverse complement strand
TGGCACGCGCCCAACAAGGAGTGGGCGGGCGAGCTGGCGGGCCAGACGATCCCGCCGGGCGACCCGCGCAACCCGCTCGAGGCGCGCTGGATGGGCTTCCACGACGGCCAGGGCATCCACGGCACCAAGGAGCTGGCCTCGCTGGGCAGCGCCGCCTCGCACGGCTGCATCCGCATGTCGGTGCCGGCGGTCAAGCAGCTATTCCGCGAGGTGAAGGTCGGAACCCCAATGTTCCTGCAGTAGCAGCGCGCCGCTACACCCGCGCCGCCACCTCGTACCTCAGCAGCGCCTCGATGTCGGCCGTGCAGCCGCCGCAGCCGGTCGTCGCGCGCGTGCGCCGGCCGACTTGGGCGACGGTGGTCAGGCCGTCGCGGCGGATCGCCTTCTGGACGTCGCCGACGCTGACGGCGTTGCAGGAGCAGACGTTCGCCGACGGATCGGCCGCAAGCGCGTCCGCGCCGGGGCCGGCGCGCGACTCGAGCAGGTCCGACGGGACCGGGTCGCCGGTGCGCAGCAGCTCCGTCAAGCGGCGCGCCGCGGACACGTCGCCGACGAGCGCGGCGCTCGTCAGCCGCTCGCCGTCCAGGACGAGCCGCCGGAAGATCCCGCGGCGCGTGTCGCTCAGCACGATCTCGTCGTGACCCGCGGGCGTCGCGCCGGCTGAGACCCCGCCGGCGTACACGTCGATGCCCGACACCTTGAGCGTCGTGGCCTGCACCGCGCCGTGAAACGCGGCCGGGTCCCCGGCGACGCCGGCGCCGGCGACGCGTGCCTGTTCGGCGAGCGGCGACCACAGGCCGTAGACGACGCCGCGGTGCTCGGCGCACTCGCCGACCGACCAGACCGCCGGCGCGCTCGTGCGCAGCGCGTCGTCGACGACGATGCCGCGCTCGACGACGATGCCCGCCTCGCGCGCCAGCGAGGTCTCGGCCCGCACGCCCGCGGCGACGATGACCCGCGTCGCGGGCAGCTCCTCGCCGTCGTCGAGCACGACGCGGTCGGGCTCGATGCGCGCCGCGCTGCGCCCGAGCCGGCACACGATCCCCTGGGCCTCGAGCGCGCGCTGGAGCATCGCCGCCGCGCCCGGGTCGAGCTGCTGGCCCATGAGCCGGCCGCCGAGCTCCACGATCGTGACGCGCACGCCGCGCGAGCGCAGCCCGGCCGCGGCCTCCAGCCCGAGCAGCCCGCCCCCGACGACCACGGCCCGCGTGCCGGGCGGGGTGGCGGCGAGCGCGTCGGCGTCGCGCCAGGTGCGAAACACGTCGACGTGCGGCCGCTCGGCCCCGGCGATCGGCGGGACGAACGCGCGCGAGCCGGTGGCGATGACCAGGGCGTCGTAGGGATGAGCGATGCCCGACTCGTCGATGACGGCACGGCGATCGATGTCGATCGACTCGGCGCGGCTGCCGCCGCGCAGGTCGACCTCGTGGGCGGCGTACCAGGCCAGCGGTCGCAGCTCGAGCTCGCCGGGCCCGCAGTCGCGCGCGAGCAGCTTGGACAGCAGGACGCGGTTGTAGACGGGGCCGGGCTCCTCGCCGAGCATGACGATCTTCCAGTCCTCGGCGGGGCGCCGGCGCAGCGCCTCCTCGACGACGGCCAGGCCGGCCATGCCGGTGCCGACGACGACGAGCCGCTTCGGCCGGGCGGCCGCTCGGCGCGCCACCGGCTCGTCGCGACGCCGGACGGGCTCGAGGCGCACCGCGAGCGCCTTCAGCTCGGGCTGCTTGGAGGTCGGGTCGACGGCGCCGAGCGTCAGCGAGTTGAGCACGCCCGCGCCGGCCATCGCATGCTTGGCGCCCCAGTGAAACGGGGCGAACAGGACGCCCTGCGGCAGCGTGTCGTCCAGCGCGACCGGTACGCGCAGCTCGCCGCGACGGGACACGACGCGCACGAGATCGCTCTCCGCGAGCCCCGCGGCGTCGGCGTCGAGCGGGTGACAGGACAGAGTCGCCTGACCGGCTGCGGCCAGCAGCGCGGGGGAGTGGCCGGTGCGCGTCATCGTGTGCCACTGGTCGGCGACGCGGCCCGTCGTGAGCAGCAGCGGGAAGTCCGCATCGGGCGTCTCGGCGGGATCGGCGTGCGGCGTCGGCGCGAATCGCGCGCGGCCGTCGGGCGTCGGGAAGCGTCGGTCTGCGTAGAGCCGCACCGTCCCCTCGTGCTCGCCGACGACCTGCGCCGGGCAGGGCCACTGGATCCCGCCCTCCTGGCGCAGGCGCACGTGCGAGACGCCGGTCATGTCACACGGCCGCCCGGCCGTGCAGGCGGCGAACTCGTCGAACACCGCGGCGCTGTCGCGCCAGGCGAACGCGTCGCCGTAGCCGAGGTGGCGGGCGAGCCCGGCGACGATCTCCCAGTCCGGCTTGGCATCGCCCGGCGGCGCCACGGCCCGCCGGACGAGGCCGATCCGTCGCTCGGAGCTCGTCATGGTGCCCTGCTTCTCCGGCCAGGCGGCGGCCGGCAGCACGGCGTGGGCGAGGGCGGACGTCTCGGTCGGGTGGTGCGGGTCACAGACGACGACGAGCTCGGCGTTCTCGAGCGCGGCGCGCGCCCGCTGGCCGTCGGGCAGCGAGACGAGCGGGTTGGTGGCCATGACCCAGACGGCCTTGACCCGTCCGCGCTCGAGCGCCTCGAACAGCTCGAGGGCGGGCAGCCCGGGGGTCGGCGAGATCCGCCCCGCCGGCACGCGCCAGTGCGCCTCCATCGCCGCGCGGTCCTCGGCGTTCTCGACCTTGCGGTAGCCGGGCAGCAGCTGCGACAGGCCGCCGGTCTCGCGGCCGCCCATCGCGTTGGGCTGGCCGGTGAGCGACAGCGGGCCGCTGCCGGGCCGGCCGATCTGCCCGCTGGCCAGGCAGAGGTTGATCAGCGCGCGGTTCTTCAGCGTGCCGACCGTCGACTGGTTGGCGCCCATCGACCACAGCGCCATCGCGGCGCCGGCGCCGGCGAAGCGATGCGCGGCCTGCTCGATGAGCGCGGCCTCGACGCCGCAGACCTCCGCGGCGCGGGCCGGTGACCACTCGCGCGCGACGTCGCGGGCCGCTTCCCAGCCGCTCGTGTGGCGCGCGACGAACGCGTCGTCGATGAGCCCGTCGCGATCGACGACGTGCAGCAGCGCGCTCAGCAGCGCAAGGTCGGTGCCCGGCCGCACCGGCAGGTGCAGGTCGGCGCCCTTCGCCGTCGGCGTACGGCGCGGGTCGGCGCAGACGACGAACGCGCCCTCGGCCTGACGTGCGCGGATCCGGCCCCAGAGGATCGGGTGGCAGGCGGCGGTGTTCGTCCCCAGCAGCAGGAAGCAGTCGGCGAGCGCGATGTCGACGTAGGCCGGGGGCGGGCCGTCGTAGCCGAACGCGCCGCTGTAGCCGGCGACCGCCGAGGACATGCACAGCCGCGAGTTGGAATCGACGTTGTTCGTCCCGAGAAAGCCCTTGGCGAGCTTGTTGATCGCGTAGTAGTCCT
>DASZDB010000380.1:0-4134 GCA_035942495.1 Solirubrobacteraceae bacterium | reverse complement strand
TCGGCGCCGGCGAGGCGGTTCCGGCCGCCCTGACCGGGGGCTACGAGGCGGGCTACCTCGTGGTCGCGGGCGTTGCGCTCGCCGCCGCGATCGTCGTCGCCGTCCTCATCCCGGGCCGGCGGATCGCGCCGGCGCAGGAGGTCGCGGAGCCCGAGGCGCCACCCGTTCCGATCGCCGCCTGACGCGCACAAAAGCTCGGGGCCGGGCCATCCGGCTCGGCCCCCAGGGGCGTCGGCCGGCGGACCGTGCGGTCACCGTCGGCGACGCGCAGCGCTCTTGCCACCAACCGCACCCTGGGGATCAATGGCCCGGTGACCTTCACCGTGACGGAGGATGCATATACGTGGCCGAGACCGTGCTTGAGTTATGCCCCGCGTCCCCGCGACGCTGGCGCGCCGAACAGCTTTCGTATCGCGCGGGGGGAGTGCGGCGGCCGGAGGTGGCGACCGCCCCGTCGTTCTACGGCGTCATTGCGCGTTAGTCAGATCCCGAAACGTGGCAACCCGCGCCAGCACGGGCAGCCCGGCTGCGCGCGGTAGGCGCCCGTCTCTCCTCCCGCCGGGTGTCCGTCGCCCCCGCGGTTTCGGTCCGCGGGCGCGACGCTCCTACCGAGCAGGGCGCAGTCGAGGTCGGCGGCGCGGCGACCGACGCCACGATCGCGATCGTGTACATGGAGTCGCAGGACGACGCTCGGGTCGCAAACTTCGCGTCTTCTGACGCGACGACGGCGCGGGCTTCCTGGATCGACAAACTTGTCGAGGCGGTCCCGCCGAAGTCGCCATGGCGAATGGGCTGAAGCCGCTCCCACAGCGCCTCGCCGGCTCGCGCCAGCCCCGCCTCACGCTTGACAAACCACAGCGGGTCACAGGCGATCTCGATGGGGCGATCGATCCTTCGCCCGGTCGCGCCATGGCAGTCATCGCGGCTGCGCGGCCGCGTCAGGTGAGCGGACCGATGAATCTGAGGCCGGCGCGGAGTCTCAGGACAGGACAGCCACTACGCAAAGGAGGCCGACATGGCCAGCGAGCCCAGCCAGACCAACAGCGCCCAGCGTGGCGAGACCGCGACGCCCTACGTCGACGGCTTCGTGATCGCGGTGCCGCGCGACCGGATCGACGAGTACGAGCGGATCGCGCGCGACGCCGCGGCTGTCTGGCGCGAGCATGGCGCGCTGGGCGTCGCCGAATGCGTCGCCGACGACGCGCCGTACGGTGAGCTCACCTCGTTTCCGCGCGCTGTCCAGGCGAGCGACGACGAGACGGTGATCTTCTCGTGGATCGCCTACGAGTCGCGCGAGGCCCGCGACGAGGTCAACGCGAAGGTCATGGCCGATCCGAGGATCAAGGAGGCGATGGCTGGGGTGCCCTTTGACCCCAAGCGAATGATCTACGGAGGGTTCCGTACGATCGTCGAGCTCTAAGCGCGGGCGGCGCTTCGTGGGCCGTTCTCGGCGGCGGGCGAGCGCCTCGGTGCCGCATTGGTGCTCGCAGCGTCTGGAGCGGCGCGTGAGGCGGCCGGCGGAGCCTGGCCCGCCGCACGGTTGCTCAGGCGGTGGTGCTTGGCGGGATGTTCTGATTGTGGCGGAACAGGTTCCCCGGATCCCACTTGTCCTTCAGGCCCTGCAGCCGCGCGTACTTCTCTGCTCCGAACGCCGCCTCGACGCGGTCTTTGCCTTCATCCCCGATGAAGTTCAGGTAGGCGCGACCCGTCGTCCACGGCTTCATCGCCCCGGCGATAGCTCGGGTGTAGGCGATGTTCTCCTCGCTCGTGGCGGGATCTGGCCACATCGACAGATAGTGCGTGTTCCATCGCGCCGCGCGCTGTCCGAATGCCATCGCCTCCTCGTCAACGCGTGCCAGGGCACCGCCCATCGGGACCAGGAGGATCTGAGTCAACGGCGAGACAGGCCGTGTGGCATGTTCGACGAGCACGTCTACAGCTTCGTCGGGCAGCTCGGCGAGGAAGTCCGCTGTCCAGAAGTTCTGCATGCCCTTCGGGCTGGCCGGGTCGAGCATCTGTTGCACGGCGACGTAGGGCATGGGCTGCACCAGGTCCACCCCCGGCGGGCCGAACTCCCGTAGTGGGCGCAGCAGCTCTTCGCCCTCCTCAACAGGCCCCACGTAGCAGACGATGACGCCGACAACCGGTTGGCCGCGCACCGGCTCGGGCACGAAGTCCGCCGGCGGCGCGGTGATGAACGCCAGTCCCGAGCCGAGCTCGTCGGGGGCGCTGAGCATGTAGTCGCGGTAGAAGCGAACGAGGTCGGGTGCCATCGCCGCCGGATACATGAGCATCCCGCCCAGCACGATCGGACCCACCGGGTGCAGCCGGAAGTGGAAGGCCGTGACGACGCCGAAATTGCCGCCGCCGCCACGCAGCCCCCAAAACAGATCAGCGTTCTCTTCCTCGCTTGCCACCACTTGGCGCCCATCCGCGGCGACTACCTCTGCCCTGACGAGGTTGTCGCACGTGTAGCCGAGCTTGCGCTCAAGCCAGCCACTGCCGCTGCCCAGAGCCAATCCGGCGATGCCTGTGTCGGTCACCCGGCCGCCGGTAACGGCAAGCCCGTGCTCCTGCGTGGCCGCGTCGAGCTCACCCCAGGTCAACCCTCCCTCTGCGCGCACGACGCGAGCCGCCGGGTCCACAGCAATGCCCTTCATCGGACGAAGGTCGATACAGATCCCCGCGTCGACGACCGCTGAGCCGGTCACGCCGTGACCACCGCCGTAGATCGAGAGCGGGAGGTCCTCTTCTCGAGCCAGATTCACGATTGCGGCGACGTCTTCGGCTGTGCTGCAGCGAGCGATGAGCACCGGACGGCGATCGATCATGCCGTTGAATACCTGCCGCGCCGCGTCGTAGTTCTCGTCGTCGGGCCGCACAAGCTCGCCGCTGAAGCCGTCAGGCTCGAACCGGGTTGCAACGATCTGTTCAGCCATCCTGTTTCTCCTCGGCCTCGAACTTGCGGACGGGTCAAACGTAACCGCGATCGGATGTCTCCGGGGAGAAAGGCTGATGATGTGTGCTCGCGCGCGCGTGTGTGATCGACCCGACCGGCCTGAAGATCGTCGGCGAGCGCGCAGCACCCGCCCCTCACGCGCGGACGCATCAGTACGGCAGTTCGTCAGGCCAGCAGCCTCGATAGTCCGGATCGGGGAGTGCCGTGAAACGCACAGCTTCGATCGCCGGCCGACCTTCCAAGAGGGCCCGCGCGATCCGGTGCATGCCATCCATGACCCGCCCGTCCGGACCCAGGATGATCGGGTACGAAACGTCGACCTGGCTGATCAACCGGACGTGCTCGACGACTTTGCGGACCGTCGGTGCTTCGTCGCTGCCGTCGAACGAGTACGCAGTGTCGACCTCGCCGATCGCATCCACAGGCACGCGTTCGATCGGCAAGCTCCGGCTCAGCGCGATCAGGCGATCGACGTCCCACGCGTCGAAGCCCCGCTCAGCTGGCCAGAAGTGGTACTGCTTACGCATGTAACGAGTCTCGCGCACGACCCCGCGGACCGCCCGCGTCTCAGCAGGCGAACGCTTGGCGGGACGCGCCTGCGTCTCTTGCAGCGGCGATCGTGTCGTCCGCGCGTCGCGCCTGTCTGCTGGAACGCCACGGCTGGTCTGGCCGGCGCCAGCGGGGTGCGATGGGTGCGATGTCAGACGAGCGGGTGTGGGGTCGTACGCGGGAAGCGAACGGGTCGCCGATATCGCGGCCACCCGCGGCGAATCCCGAAGCTGCACGGCGAGGTAAGGGCACTGCCAGGCTTCGCTGCGTTTCGACGGCTGTTTGAGGAGGAGGTGAAGAGCGTGACCCCGACGGCGAGCGGACCGCGGAGCTGTACCTCCAGATCCGAAGCGCGCTGCGGATGGCGTATCCGGAAGGCGGCGACGTGCCCGAGTTCTGGCTTGCATCGACGGCGACCACGCCGCGTGGCACTGGAGCGATGCGCCGTTCAAGGAATGACCCCACTCAAGCCGCCTCGACCCATGGTGCTGTTCTGGACAGACGCATCCGGAAAATGGAACCTCAGGCGGGACGTTCGGGAGGGCCGAGGCTGCTGGTCCTCCCTCGAGGGAGCAGTGCCGTCATCAGGCGCAAGGGATGCTGCTTCTCGTCCGAAGCAGTCAGCA
>DASZDB010000379.1:0-13463 GCA_035942495.1 Solirubrobacteraceae bacterium | reverse complement strand
GGCGGGGGCGGCGGCGGCGGGGGCGGCGGCGGCGGCGGTGGCGGCGTCGTCCCCGTGCCGTACTCGAGGACGAGTTGCGGCGCGCGCGACGTGCCGGACTCGCGGCTGGCGATGAGCGAGTCGGACGTCGACGGCGTGGTGAGCTCGATCGTCAGCCCGACATTGGCGGTGACGGCCCGCGTCACGTCCAGCGAGAGCCACTGCCCGGAGCCGAACGGGCCGGAGCTGGCGATCACCGGCGTCGAGGCCACGGGGCGGTTGTTGTGGTTGATCGTGAGCTCGTTCCAGGCGACGGTCCCGTGTGACCGGACGTCGACGCCGGTGGCGCTCGACTTGTTCGTGTACACGCGCAGGGTGGCCTTGGTGATCGTCCCCGGCACATTGGGCTGGAAGCGGACGTAGGCGACCTTGAGGGCCTGCGCATCGACTCGCATCGAGCTGTTGCCCCCGAAATTCCTGGCGGGTTCGGAGGCATCGGTGTGGGCGTCGGCGACGCTCTTGACGGTGACCGTGTCCGCAGAGGCCGGCGACGCACCGGCGAGGCAGGCGACAGCGACGACGCAGGCGCCGACGGCATGCCATGAACGCGCGCGGCCGGGGTCCGCCCCGGCTACCGAGCTGGAGCGAGACGTACGACGGATGCGGGTTTTCGGGAAGGTCCGGGGGTCAGAGAGCTGACGACATGACACGCGGGAACTCCATTCGTGGACGGCTCGGTGTCCTTCTATCGCGTCGGGAACGCGGCAAGCTATCCCAACCGCCCACATCTGGACGGATGACGTACGCGACTGGCGCAGGGGCGTCGGGGGAAAGAACGTCTCGACGCGGGTTCGGCTCCGGAGGTCGGGGGCAAAACCGCTGAGGCCACGGCTGCCAGGGCCCGCCTCGGCGACAACGGAGAGGCGAGCATGAGCAATACGGCGGGCAAGCCGAAGTCGGCGGAGATGTACCCGGGGCCAGGCTTTCGCCTTCGCCACAGCGTCGAGCGGCCCGACCCCGAGGTCGTCGCCGGGTTCGGCGAGTTCGCGTCACCCGACGTGTCGGACCTGATGAACCGTCTCTACACGATGACCTCGACGATCCACAACATGACGGCCGACAACCTCAGGATCCTCGGGCCGGCATGCACCGTGAAGGTCTATCCCGGCGACAACCTCGCCGTTCACAAGAGCTTGGACATCGCGCAGCCCGGCGACGTCATCGTCGTGGACGCCGGCGCTTCGACGATGAACGCCGTGCTGGGAGACCTCGTCTCCAACAAGGCGCGGCACCGCGGCGTGCAGGGCTTCGTCGTCGATGGGCTGATCCGCGATATCGAGGAGATCCGCGAGATCCCCGGCTTCCACGTCTTCGCACGTGGCGTGCCGCCGATCGGACCGCTTCACCGGGGCCCCGGCGAGGTCAACTTCCCGATCTCCGCCGGCGGCATCGTGGTCCACCCGGGCGACATCATCGTCGGCGACCTCAACGGCGTCGTGGTCGTGCCGCGCGAGATGGCCGTCGCGCTGCTCGAGCGCCTGCGCGTGCGCCGCGCACTGGAGGCCGAGTACAAGGAGAACGTCCGCCGTGGCGAGTTCTCCAACGCATGGGTCGATCGCCTGCTCGCGGAGGCCGGCGTGGAGACCGACGACGCCTTCGACGGTCCGGCGCCGACGCCGCCTGCCAACGGCGACGGCGCATAGCGAGCTCAGAGCGCGCGATGGCGGACATCCGGCGCGGCGCAGACCGCCCGCCCGCGATCGTGCTGGGCGGCGATGTCAACGCCGCGTCCGTGGCGCGCAGCCTCGGCGCGGCCGGCGTCGCGGTGCACGCGCTCGGCACCGGAGCGGCCGACCCGGTGCGCGACTCGCGGTTCTGCACGACCTACGTGCGCTTCGCGCGCGGCGACGACCTGCAGCATCGCTGGCTGCATTGGCTGCGGGAGAACGCGTCGCACGTGCGCGGAGCGGTGCTGCTGCCGTGCAACGACGACGCGCTGGAGCTCATCGCCGCCTCCCGCCGCGCGCTGGAGGACGTGGGCTACCGGCCGTTCGAAGCCGACGACGAGGTCCTCGCGACGATGCTCGACAAGCGGCGCACGGCCGATCTCGCCGAACGCATCGGCATCCCGGCCCCGCAGAGCATCGTGCTGGAGGACATCGGGTCGCTCGAGCAGGCAGCCGCGCGGATCGGCTTCCCGTGCGGCCTGAAGCCGCTGCACGCCCACGTGCTGGCGCGCCACCCGGGCTGGGGCAAGCTCATCGTCGCGCGCGACACGGCACATCTGCGCGAGCTGTTCGAGCAACTCGATGCGCTGGGCGTCGGCCTGCTCGCCACCGAGATCATCCCGGGCGAAGACGACTGCTATCGCTCGTACTACAGCTACATGGACGCGGATGGCCAGCCACTGCTGCACTTCACCAAGCAGAAGCTGCGCGGGTACCCGCCGCGCATGGGGCTGTGGAGCTACCACCTCACCACGCGCGACCCCGACGTGATCGAGATGGGGCTGCGCTTCTTCCAGCGCGCTGGTGTGCGCGGGCTGGCGAACGTGGAGTTCAAGCTCGATCCCCGCGACGGCGTGCTGAAGCTCATCGAGTGCAACCACCGCTTCACCGCCGCGAACGAGATCGTGCGGCTCGCGGGCCTGGACCTCGCTCTGCTGACATACGAGCGTGCCCTGGGCCGACCCGGACCCGATGTCAGCCACTACCGGACGGGGATGCGCCTCCTCAACCCGATCGAGGACGTGCGTTCCTTCCAGGCGCTGCGTGCGGAGGGCAAGCTGTCGACGGCGGGCTGGCTGCGCAGCCTGGCCCATCCGCTGCACACCCCGCTGCTGCGCTGGAACGACCCGCTGCCCGGCGTGCTCTCGCTCGTGCGCCGCGGCCGGCGGGCCGCGGGAAAGCGGCGCAGCGCACGCCGGGCTGCCGGGGCGACGGCGTGACCCGGGGCGGGTGAACGCACGATGACCATCTCCGGCGCGCTGCCTCTGCGGCTGCGCGCCGCCGGGCAGCTTGCCTGGATGCTGGCCCGCAGCACGTTGTCGCCTGCGCGCCGAGTCGCCCGCCGCGAGCACAGGGCGTACTACCGCCGGCTCTGGACGGACGCGGCCGCCACCGTCGGCGTCCCCGTGCGCGACCTCGGCGACGGCCGCCTGGAGATCGACCTGGGCGCCGAGCGCATCGAGGTCAGGGGCACGCGCTGCTCGATCGACGACCCCGCCACGCTCGACCGCGCCGGTGACAAGGTGCTCGTACACCGCCTGCTCGGCGAGCGCGGCGTGCCGATGCCGACGTGGGACGTCTTCACCCTCGCCGACCTCGGCCCTGCCCGCCGCTTCCTCCGCGCCGCTCCCGGCGCCTGTGTCGTCAAGCCCGCGGTCGACGGCGCGGTCGGCCGCGGAGTGGTCACCGGGCTGCGCCACCAGGAGGAGCTTGCGCCGGCGGCCGTGGCGGCGGCCGCCGTCGGCGCCAGGGCGAGCCGTCGTAGCCGCACCGGTACGGTCGCCGCGCGGCTGGCCCGGATGGTGGCCGACGTCCACCGCGTCCCGCTGCTCATCGAGCACCAGGTGCCCGGCGAGAACTACCGGCTGCTCTGCCTCGACGGCGTGCTGATCGACGCGATCCGGCGCGGCAGCCCGACGCTGGCCGGCGACGGACATCATCGCGTCGAGGAACTCGTGAACCGGATGAACGCCGAGCGCCTGAGGGTGGGTGGCCGGCACGGCCAGATGCTCGTCAGCACCGACCTCGACTACGAGCGGACGGTGGCCGCGCAGGGCCTCACGCCCGATTCGGTACCGGCATCGGGCGCCGTCGTGCGGCTGAAGACGACGATCAACGAGAGCGCGCCCGAGAACAGCCGTCCCGCCCGCGACGAGTTGTGCGCGGCGATCGTCGAGCAGGCCGCGGTCGCCGCGGCCACGGTGGGAGCGCGCTGGGCGGGCGTCGACATCATCACCGTCGACCCCTCCGTCGCGCTCGAGCAGGCGGGCGGTGTGGTCGTGGAGGTCAACACCACCCCCGGGCTCTCGATGCACTTCCACGGCCGGCCGGGCGAGGTCAATCCCGCCGTCGCCCTGCTGCGGGGCCTCGCCGGTCGCTCCCGGTGACGACGTCCTTGCGCCGCAGCCAGCCTCCTGAAGGACCCGCGTGACCACGGACGCCGACGCGGCCGCACCGAGATTCGCGCGTACGGCCGCGTCGACCCTCGGCTACCGGCTGTCCACCGCGGTGATGTCGTTCGTGAGCGTGCTCATCACGGCGCGCGCGCTCGGGCCGACCGAGCGCGGGCAGCTCGCGCTGCTGATTGCGATCGCCACGATCAGCGCACAGCTCGGGCGCTTCGCGGTGGAGGAGGCCAACGTGAACCTCGCGGCGGGCGACCCCCCCACGCGCCGGGGCCTCGCGACGAACTCGGTGCTGTTCTCCTGCGTCTTCGGCGCGCTCTGCGCGCTGGTCATCGTGCTGCTGTTCGAGTTCGTCCCCGCGGCGCACGGCGACACCCCACCGCAGACCTGGTGGTTGGCGATCGGCACGATCCCTGTGCTCATGCTCCAGGCGTTCCTGACGTACCTGGTGCGAGCGGACTACGGCTTCCGCGTCACGAACGTGTCGTGGCTGATGGGTCCGGCGATCGCGATGACGGGAAACGCGATCCTGTGGATCGCCGGCGAGCTGACGGTGACGACCGCGTTCGCGAGCTGGATCGTCGCTCACTCGGCGGCCTGCCTGCTGCTGATCGGCTACGTCGTGCGCCGGTCGGTCGGCTTCGGCCGGCCCGACGGCACGCTCGCCAGGCGCACCCTGAGGTTCGGGCTGAAGGCCTACGTCGGACGCGTGCTCCTCGTCGGCAACTACCGCGTCGACCAGTGGATCCTGGCCGGTATCGCAGGGCCGCGCGAGCTGGGCCTCTACAGCATCGCGGTCGCCTGGGCGGAGGTCCTCTTCTACCTGCCGACCGTCCTCATGATCGTCCAGCGGCCCTATCTCGTGCGCGCGTCGCAGGGCGATGCCGCGCGCCGATCGGCGATCGCCTTCCGCGTCGGCGTCCTGTGCACGCTGCCCGCCGCCGTGGCGATGATCGTCGCCGCGCCGCTGCTGTGCACGACCGTCTTCGGCGAGGCCTTCAGCGGGTCGGTGGACGATCTGCGCCTGCTGGCGCTCGGCGCGTTCGGCATCGTCGCGCTGCAACAGCTCGGGGACGCGCTGACCGCGCGCGGCGCGCCGCTGCGCTCCTCCGCCGCCATCGGGATCGCGTTCGTCGCGACGATCGGCCTCGACCTGCTGCTCATCCCGGAGCTCGGCGGCGCGGGCGCCGCGCTGGCCTCCACCCTGGCCTACAGCGCCGGTGGCATCGCCGTCATCGTGCTGTACCTGCGCTACTTCGGCGTGTCGGTTCGCGAGCTGGTCCCGCGGCCGTCGGAGCTGGCCGCATACGCCCGCGGACTCGGGCGAGAATCGAAGGCCAACGTGTGAGTCATCGCGTCACCCTCATTCCCGGAGACGGCATCGGCCCCGAGGTGGTCGAGGCGGCACGCCGCGCTCTCGAGGCGACCGGCGCGCGGCTGCAGTGGGACGTTCACGAGGTCGGCGCCGCGGCGATCGAACGCTGCGGCACCCCCGTGCCGACCGAGGTGCTCGCGTCGATCGCCGACCGCCGGGTGGCGCTCAAGGGGCCGGTGGCGACTGCGTCGAGCGCGGGCTTTCGGTCGGCCAACCTGACGCTGCGCGAGGAGCTGGGCCTTCAGGCCGGGATCCGCCCCGCGCGCACGTGGCCGGGTGTCCGCGCGCCCGTCGAGGGGCTGGACGTCGTGATCGTGCGGATGCTCGCCGGCGATCTGTACGCCGGCATCGAGTTCGCCGCCGGCAGCGACGCCGTCGGGCGTCTGCGCGACCTCGTCGTCGACGCGTGCGGCCGCGCGCTGCCGGCCGACGCGGGCGTCTCGCTGAAGCCGATCTCGCCGAGCGAGACGCAGGCGGTGGCGCGCATCGCGCTGAGTTACGCGCGTGACCACGGGCGCCGCAAGGTCACGATCGTCCACAAGGCGACGGTCATGCGCGAGACGGACGGCGCCTTCCTCGCCGCCGCGCGGGCCGTCGCCGAGCAGCAGCCGACCGACCTCGTCGTCGACGACCGGCTCGTGGACACGATCTGTCACGACCTCGCCGCCCGACCCGGCCGCTGCGACGTGCTGCTCACGTCGATGCTCTACGGCGATCTGCTGGCCGATCTCTGCGCCGGTCTCAGCGGCGGGCTGGGGTTGGCGCCGGGTGTGAACGTCGGCCCGTCGTGCGCAGTGTTCGAGGCCGTCCACGGGACCGTGGCCCATCGCGCCGGGCGTGACGCCGCCAACCCGATGGCGGTCATCCTGTCCGGTGCGATGCTGCTGCGTCACATCGGCGAGGGGGCCGCGGCCGATCGCCTCGAGGGCGCCGTGGCAGCCGTGCTCGCCGACGGGCGGACGCTGACCTACGACCTGGCGGGCGATCGCGAGCCCGCCGGGACGACCGCCGTCACGGACGCGGTCATCGCGGCGCTGTAGGCGCCGGGACCGATGGCGGCGAAGCTATCCTCGCGCGATGCGCGACGCGCTGGTCCTCGGCTACCACGCGATCAGCGCACGATGGCCGTGCGCGCTGGCGGTCTCGCCGCAGGCCTTCGAGGAGCAGCTCGAACGCATCGTTCGCCGCGGCTACCGCGGCGTCACCCTGACAGAGCTGGTGACCGAGCGTCATCGCGACCGCGTCGTGGTGGTCACCTTCGACGATGCGTACAAGTCGGTGCTGGAGCTCGCGTTCCCGATCCTGGAGCGGCTGGGGCTTCCCGGCACGGTCTTCGCGCCGACCAGGCACATGCACGGCCGGCCGATGAGCTGGCCGGGGATCGACGAATGGCTCGACACCGAACATCGAGCAGAGCTCACCGGCTGCACCTGGGACGAGCTGTCGGTGCTGGCGCAGGCGGGCTGGGAGGTCGGTTCGCACACCCGCACACACCCCCGGCTGCCGACGCTCGGCGACGAGGCCCTCGACGACGAGCTGCAGGGCTCCCGGCACGAGTGCGAGCAGCGCCTCGGCGTCCCGTGCCGGACGCTCGCCTATCCCTACGGGCACAGCGACGCCCGCGTGGCCGCGGCCGCGCGGGCGGCCGGGTACGTCGCGACGCTCGCGGGCCGGCGCCGTCCCGAGGGGCCGCCGCACCCCCCGCGCGTGGACATCTACCGCAAGGACGATCCGCGGCGCTTCGCCGTCAAGACCTCCGTGCTCCACGCAGCGCTGACGCGCGTGGCCCGCGCGCGCGACCGGCCGCCGCCAGCCGACCCCGATGGACCTTGACGGCCGATCAACGCCGGCCGTAGCTCTCGACGTACGTCCGAAAGAAGGCCGCGAGGCGGTCGAGCTGAGCCTCCGTCGTGTGCTGCGCGACCTCCTGCAGCGCGTTCGTGATGAGCCGCTCGCGCAGCGCAGGGTCGTCGCTGACGCGGCGCACCGCGGCGACCGCCGCCGCCGCGTCGCCGGGCCCGATCAGCAGACCCGTGCGCCCGTCCGCGATCGCCTCCGGCACACCTCCCACGGCGGTGGCCACCACCGGCAGCCCCGCGGCCTGGGCCTCGAACAGCACCTGCGGCAGGCCTTCCGTGAGCGACACATGCAAGAACACGTCGGCGGCGCGGTAGAGCTCCCACAGCGCGGGACCGTTGGTGACCTCGCCGGCCAGCGTCACGACATCCGCGAGCCCGAGCGCGGCGGCGCGCGCGGTCACCTCGTCGCGCAGCGGCCCGTCGCCCGCGATCGTCAGCCGCCAGCGGGCGTCCTCCCCACGCAGCGCGGCGATGACATCGAGCAACAGCAGCGGGTTCTTCTCCGGGTCGAGCCGGCTGACGGTCAGCAGATGTCGTGGCTCACCGTCGCGCGAACGCCGCAGCGCCTCGTCGAGTGAGACGAGGTCGGCCCGCCCCACGAGCGAGAAGCCGGTCATCAGCACCGGCGCGCGGCCAGTCGCGTAGCGGCGGGCCAGCTCGGCGCCGACCGCCACCGTGGGCGCTCGCCGTGCCAGGCGGCGGAAGGCCAGGTCCAACATCCGGGCCACCGGGACGGCCCAGCGCCAGCGCGGGCCGGGGAGCCGGTGGGCGATGTACTGCCCGTAGTCCTGGCGCACCCCAAGAAACAGCGGCACGCCGCGCCGGCGGGCGATCAGGGCCAGGACGAACGCCACGGGGTGCGGTCCGAAGATCCAGACCGCGTCGAGGTCGTCCAGCTCGCGCGCGAAGCGCCGGCACGAGCCCGCGATCGCGCGAAGCATCCTCGGCACGTCGGTGACCCGCGGGTAGTAGGGCAGCTCGACGACGCGAACGGGCCCGTCCGGCAACGCGTACGGGCCACGGCCGGGCTGCGGCGCGATCCGCGCGAAGACCACGACCTCGTCGACGCGCGGCGGAAGCTGCGTCGGAAAGCGGATGAACGCGCGAAACGTCGACACGCCTGCGCGATCGCGCCGGTAGGCCATGTCTGTGTAGACACCCAGCCGCAACGGGCGCTCGGACCGTCGTGCGGTCATGGTACGGGCGCCGTGGCGGCGGGCTCAGCGCCGCTGCGCCTCGAAGATGCTCGACAGGACATCCAGGCCGCGGTCGACCGTCGCCGTGTCGCTGCCGGGTCCGCCGTCGACGTCATCGCGCTCCTCGTCGAACGCGAGCAGGACGTCGTGGTCCTCTTCACCCGAGAGCACGTCGCGCCCTGTCCCGCCGTCGAGCCGGTCACGCCCCCCCTCGCCGAGGAGCCGGTCCTTCCCGGGCCCGCCGAGCAGGGCGTCGTCGCCCGCGCCACCGAGCAGCACGTCATCGCCAGGGCCTCCGGCGATGCGGTCGTCGCCGTCCAGGCCGCAGATCACGTCGTCGCCCGTTCCCGTGAGCCGGTCGTCACCCGCCGTGCCGACGATCGTGCAGCGCCCGCCCTGCGCGCCGTCGGAGGTCGCGGCGGAGGCAACGGCGCGCGGCCCCTCGAGCACCTTGAAGGCCGACAGCGGGATCGGGCTCACCGTCCTCGCGTCCACGATGCCGTTCCAGCGAGCGGTGTCCTCGTACTCCAACATGACCTTCGAGCGGCCCGAGTTGTCGATCGTGTACATGCCGTACTTCTGCAGCGCGCGCGCGATCGTCAGGCACGGCCCGTCGCAGCCGTAGGCCTTGATCCGCGCGACGGTCAGCTTCGGGTTGAGTTGCAGCCGTGTGCCCTCCGGAACGTCGAGGCCCTCCCTGCCCGCGCCGTCGGACTTCGTCGCCGGATAGACATGTGACGGCGCCGGCGCGTCGTAGGCGAACGCGAGAGCATGGTCGATCCGTCCGCGCGCGACCTCGCACGGCCGCACGAGCCCCGCCAGGTACGGCACGCCGGCGCCGCGCGAACCGAACGGCCTGCCGTCCCGCGAGCGCGGCGGAACGCCGCTCCAGCGGGTGGAGTAGTGGTAGCCGTTGGTGATCTGCCAGCCGCCCTCGGCGCGGTGCAGCCGCCACGCGCCCCACTCGTCGCCGGTTGCCGGGTTCACCAGCACGATCTGCGCGTCGCTGCCCGCCGCGGCAGCCGCGCCCTTGGGAATCGGCAGCCGTACCGTGACCGCGCGCCGGATCGTCAACGTTCGCTCGTCCGAGACATCGGAGAACACGCCGGTCACCCGCACGGGCTGCAGCCGCGCATCCGGCGCAACCGAGTAGACGGGATAGGTGTACTGGGTCGGGTCGGAGGTCAGCGGCGATCGCATACGAGCCACGAAGCGCGCGCTGCGCGGGTGGTAGGTCGGCTTCGAACCGATCGGCGTGTTCCACGGGCTGCGGTCCGAGTACGCGCGCTTGCAGCCGGTGTCGGGGGCGGCGCCGACCTGCGGGGTGGGCGGGGGCGGCTCGGGGTCGCCAGACGAGAGCGAGACGCCCACGATCACGACGACCGCAGCCAGCCCGAGCAGCGTGGCGATGACCGTCCGTCGCGAGGGAAGCCCCGGTCCGGACGCTGCCGGGCTGCCACGGCGCGCGCTGGTCAAGAGACGCTCATCCGGCGCGAGGCCGGCGCGCCGGTCGGCCCATGCTCGCGCAGCGCGACGGACGTCGCAGCGCCGGCCAGGCCGAGGAGCATCCAGAAGTAGGTCTCGTAGGCCAGCGTGAGAAACATGCCTGTCAGCAGGTAGGCGAGCACCGCGAGCAGCAGCGCCGTGGCGAGGTCGGCGCAGTCACTCCGGCCGCTGCGAAGGTTGGCGGCGCGCACGCGGATCAGCCCGCCCAGCGCGAGCCCCACCAGACCGCAGAAGGTCAGCAGGCCCACCAGCCCCAGGTCGGCCGCCTGCGCGACGACGATGTTGTGCGCCTCGCGCTTGGCCTCCAGGCCCTTCTCGGGACCGGTCGGCGTGGCGTCGTGCAGATAGCCGCCGACCTGCTGGGCGTACTCGCGGTAGTGCAGCGGGAACACGCCCGGCCCGACGCCGAGCACGGGATGGTCCACGAAGGCCGCGACGCCCGCCTTGAGCTCGGTCGATCGCCCCTGAGCCGACTCGTCGGCGGCGGGATCCGAACCGGTCGCCGCGTTTGCACTGGTCAGGTTCGACAGTGTCGCGACCCGGTCCGCGTACGAGGGAACGGCCACGAGCAGCGCGCCGACCGCCGCGATCATCGCGAGGATCTGCCAGCCCCTGAAGTAGCGCATCGCGGCCATCAGGATCAGCAGCACCAGCAGCGCGACGGCCGTACCCCGGGAGTACGTCAGCGCGATCGCGTACGCGCTGATCGCCGTGGCGCCGCCGGCCAGCAGACGCAGCCGCGGCGTGCTCGCGCGCCACGCGAAGATGAGCCCGATGGCGACGGCCACGATGAGGATCTGGCCGTAGTAGTTCGGATCCCCCAGCGGTCCCGTCGCGCGCGGCTGGCTCTTGCCGATCAAGAACGAGGGGTCGGGCTTCGCGAAGCCGCCGTAGTCCCGGTAGTAGGTCTGCGTCGTCGCCTGCACGATGGTGACCAGCGCGAGGCAGGCGCCGGCGGCGAGCAGCGCCCACATCGCGCGCCGCAGCGTGGCGGGGGTGCGGATCACATTGCTGACCAGGAAGTACAGAAGGACGCCCTCGAACAGGAACGTCCGGACGTTCTCCAGCGCGACGTCGGTGTAGGCCGACGCGAGGCTCGACGCCACCGCGATGAGCAAGAGGACCAGCATGCAGACGAACGTGGGCGTGAAGACGATCCGCTCGCCCCGCCGCAGCGCGACCAGCAGCGGGATGCCGAGCACGAGCGGGACGGATGCCGCGACGATGAGCGGCGCTCCGCTTCCCACGGCGAGTCCGGGCACGTTGAGAAACAGCAGGAACAGCACCGCGAGCGTCGCGATCTCGGCCGACACGAGCGCCGCCGCGATGATGGCGAGCGCGAGGCCGGCCGGAACGATCAGCGTCGGCGCTGCTGCGACCAGCCCACCGGTGACGGCGGCGACCGTCACTACCCCTACCGCGAGCAGCGGCAGCTGCCGGGGACTCGCGCCGCCAGCGACGGTGGTCATGCTGAGGTCAAGCGACGCCCGTTCGCCGGGCGATGGCGCGGGCGGTGACCAGCAACACGTACAGCTCGGCGAGGAGGGAGCGGCGCCGGAAGAAGCGGATCTCGAGCCGGCAGCGCTCCTCGAAGTCCATCGTGGTTCGTCCCCAGACCTGCCACGGGCCTGTCACACCGGGCCGGAAGTCCAGCCGGCCGGTCTGCCATGGCTCGTACGTGGAGGCATCGAAGCTCGTCGGTCGCGGGCCGATGAGCGCCATCTGACCGACGAGCACGTTGAAGAACTGCGGCAGCTCGTCGAGGCTGGTCTTGCGCAGGACGCGCCCGACGCGGCTGACCCGCGGGTCGTTCGCGAGCCGGAAGTCGGGCCACGGCACGATGCTCTGAGACCGCAGCTGCTCTTTGAGCTCATCGGCGTTGGAGACCATCGTGCGGAACTTCAGAAGCCGAAACGACTTCCCGTTGAGTCCGCAACGGGGCTGGCGAAACAGGATCGGCGCGCGCCGGTCCTCCAACCAGATCGCCAGCGCGATCAGGGCCATGAGGGGCGCCAGCAGAAGGATGGCCACCGACGCGCCGACCAGATCCAGCGCGCGCTTCGTCAAGCTGTACGCGAGCGTGGATCGGGGAGCGGTCCACTCCGGTGTCATCGGTCGGTCGGCCACGTCGTGCTCGGGATGCTACGCCGACTCGGCGAGTACGTCAGGTTGCGGGGAGCGGACGACCCACTCCAGCTGCGCGGCGAGCCCGTCCTCGAGCGCCGTCTGCGGCGCGTAGCCGAGCTCGCGCAGGGCAAGGTCGCAGTCGCAGCCCGTCCGATAGGCGTCACCGCGTTGGGGCGGGGCGATCTCGATGCGGCCCCGGCGACCGGCGATGCGCTCGATCGTGTCGATCGCCGTCAGCAGTTGCACCGACCGACCGCCGCCGATGTTGTAGACCGCCCCGAAGCGGCCGTGCTGGGCTGCCGCGATCGTGCCGTCGACGATGTCGCCGACGTACGTGAAGTCACGCACCTGGGTGCCGTCACCGAGGATTGTCAACGGCTCGTTGTCGAGGATCGCGCGCATGAAGCGGGTGAACGCCATGTCAGGTCGCTGGCGCGGGCCGTAGGCGGTGAAGTACCGAAGGCCCACCACCGGCAGCCCGAAGCACCGGTGATACGTCGCCGCCAGCTCCTCGGTCGCCAGCTTCGTCATTCCGTAGGGCGAGACCGGACGCAGCGGCGTCTGCTCGGTCATCGGAAAGTGTGACGGATTTCCGTACACCGACGACGAGGAGGAGTAGACGAACGCGCGCAGCGGGTGCGTGATGGCCGCCTCGAGCAGCCGTTGCGTCGCACAGAGGTTGTGGCGCAGGTAGACCTCGAACCCTTCGCCGAAGCTCCCGCGCACACCTGCCTGCGCAGCCAGGTGAAAGACGGTGTCGACGCCCTCGAGCAGCCCGACGAGGTGATCCTCGCTGAGGTCGAGCTCGAGCAGACGGAAGTTAGGCATGTCGCGCAGCCGCGCGAGGTTCGCTTCCTTGAGCGGCCTGGCGTAGTAGTCGGTGAAACAGTCGACGCCCACGACCTCGTGTCCCGCGTCCGCCAGCCGCTCGCTGAGGTGAGACCCGATGAAGCCCGCTGCGCCGGTGACGAGCACTGTGCTGTGCGGCGCCAACCCGGCGCTCGTGACCAGCTGCCTCCGCGCGGCGGGCGTCACGATTGCCTCGCTTCATTGGCGGTGTCGAACGTCACGGCGATGACGGGATCGGCATGGGGCCCAGGACGTTGCGTGAGCTCGCCGTGCAGGTTCTCGCCGGTGTCAGGCTCGGTCTCGATCGACGTCCGCGCGTGCTCGAGCAGGACGTCCAGCGTCAGGCCTTCGACGGGATAGGAGGCCCACCCGAATCGCGGTGTGACTCCGTGCAGCGACGCCGCGAAGCGCGCCTCGATGCCGGCGCGTGCGACGTCACA
>DASZDB010000378.1:0-4657 GCA_035942495.1 Solirubrobacteraceae bacterium | reverse complement strand
CAGATGGCGCGCGAAGTGCATCCGGTCCCAGATGCACTCCTCGATCGCTGCCGCGCGGTCGCGCGGCAGCGATCCGGAGATGAAGAGCTGGCACTCGTTGTCACGCTCCTCCATCGTGATGAGGCCCTCGCTCTCCTCCACGAACGGGCTGAGGTCGGGGTGGGGCAGGGTGTCGCGGAGCACGAGCTCGGCGTCGAGCACGAACGGGTCCTCCGGGCTCTCCATCCGGCACACCACGATGTCGGCGCTGCGCCGCTGCGGGCGGATGAACGCCTCCGAGTCGGGCTCGCGGCGGTCGAGGTCGGCGAGCACCTCGTCGGTCGTGTAGCCGCGCTTGGAGCAGTCGCGGTCGACCTTCCACTGGCGCCGCAGGGACTCCGGCGGATCGAGGTAGACCTTCACGTCGTAGGCCGAGCGCATCTCCGCGGTGTGGTAGCCCAGCAGCCCCTCGATGACCGTGAAGCTCTCCGGCGCGAGGTAGACGAGCGGGCCGAACGTGCCGTCGTGGTGCTGGTAGACGGGCTTGAGGATCGGCTCACCGAGGCGCAGGCACTGCAGGTGCTGGGCCATGATGTCGAGGTAGTTGCACTCCGGGTTGAGCGGAGTGATCCCGCGCTCCGCGCGCTGGCGGCGGTCGTACTTGTGGTAGTCGTCGGTGCAGATGTGCGTGACGGCGTCCTCGCCGAGCAGGCGCACGAGCCCCTTGCTCAGCGTCGTCTTCCCCGACGCCGAATCACCCACGATCCCGAGCATGATCGGTCGTGCCATGCTGAAGTCCTTCCTCCTCGCCCCGACGGGGCACGCTGCTCTGTTGCGCGGCAGCGTACCGGCGCAGCGCCATTTCGCGTAGTCCGGGAATCTCGGCTTCCGCCGGGCGTCTCAACCGCACGGCGGCGTTCAGGCTGCGAGCGCCTGCGTCCCCGCGAGCGTGACGTACACGCGTTCGCCCTGCAGCGAGACGCTGTGCGCCGCGACGGCGTCGCCGGCGTTGAGCGCCGCGCCGCTGGCGAGGTCGTAGCGGCGGTCGTGCAGCGGGCAGATGACGGCGCTGTCGCAGACGATGCCATCGGCGAGCGGGCCGCCCCGGTGCGGGCAGGCGGCATCGAGGGCAAACCAGCCGGCAGCGGAGCGGAAGATCGCGATGCGGCGCCCGTCGAGCGTGATCGCTCGGCCCTCGCCGAGTGGCACGTCGTCGACGCGACAGGCGTACATGCTCGTCGCGGCGCTCATCGCTCGGCTCCGACGGGCGGGCCGACGAGCGCGGTCCCGGGCGACTCGAGGTCCTCGAACTGGCGCGGGTGGTAGGGGTCGTCGCGTTCCAGCCAGGGATCGGCGGTCGCCGCCTTGGCGATCCGCAGGCGCTCGCGCAGCGCCGCGCCGGACTCGTCGCCGAGGACGATCTCGCGCACCTTCGCCAACCCGATGCGCGGGATGAAGTCGTACGTGCGCTCCTTGTAGTCGGCGTTCTCGCGGTAGAACTGCAGGAACGTCGTGGCGATGCGCAGCGCCTCGGCGCGCGTCGCGACGGTGGCGAGGATGTCGGCCTCACGCACGTTGCCGCCGGCCGCGCCGCCGGCGCGCACCTGCCAGCCGCCCTCGACGGCGACGCAGCCGATGTCCTTGACCGTCGCCTCGGCGCAGTTGCGCGGACAGCCCGACACGCCGGACTTCACCTTGTGCGGGGTGTGCAGCCCCTCCCACGCCTTCTCCATCTCGATCCCGAGGCCGATCGCGTCACCGAGGCCGAAGCGGCAGAACTCCGTGCCGACGCACGTCTTCACGGTGCGCACGGCCTTCGCATAGGCGTGTCCCGAGGGCATCCCGAGGTCACGCCAGATGGCGGGCAGGTCCTGCTTCTTGACGCCGAGCAGGTCCAGGCGCTGGCCCCCGGTGACCTTCACCATCGGCACCTCGTACCTGTCGGCGACGTCGGCGATCCGCCGCAGCTCGTCCGGGGTCGTGACGCCGCCGTACATCCGCGGGACGACCGAGAACGTGCCGTCGCGCTGGATGTTCGCGTGGACGCGGTCGTTGATGTAGCGGGCGTCGCGCTCCTCGCGGTGCCGGTTGGCACAGACCTCGGAGACGAGGTAGGCCAGCGCGGGCTTGCAGGCGCCGCACTCGCGACCGGTACCGCAGGTGGTCGCGACGTTGCTGACTGACTCCAGGCCCGCGTCGCGGATCGTCACGGCGAGCTCCTCGCGCGTCTGCTTGCGGCAGGGGCAGAGGTACGTCGGCTCGTCGCTCAGCCCGCCGGTGGCGGCGGCGATGATCTCCTTGACGGCGGGGCGACACGAGCCGCAGCCCGTGCCGGCGCGCGTGACGGCCATGACCTCGCGCGGCGTGGAGCAGCCGCCGATCGTCACGGCCTCGACGAGCGCGCCCTTGCAGACGCCGTTGCAGTCGCAGATCTGCGCGGTGTCGGGCAGGTCGGCCGGACCGGACAGCGAGGCGTCGGCGAGCGCCTGCAGCGGGTTGTCGACGAGGTCGCCCGCCCGCACCGCGGCGACGAGCGCCTCCGAGCCGCGCGTGTCGCCGAGCAGGACGGTGCCCACGACGCGCCCGTCGCGGACGGTCAGTTTGCGGTAGACGCCGGTCGCGGCATCGGTGACGACGGCCTCGAGGTCGCCGACGGCGTCGCCGGCGCAGACGAGGTCGATGCCGGCGACCTTGAGCTTCGCGCTCGGGATCGAGCCGAGGTACAGGCCGCCTGCCCCCGCGTCGGCGCCGGCCGTCGAGGTCAACGTCGCGGCGGCGGCGCGCGCCTGGTCGTGGATCGGCGCGACGAGCCCGTAGACGATGCCGCGGTGCTGCGCGCACTCGCCGACGGCGAGCACCCCGGGCAGGCTCGTGTTCATCGCGTCATCGACGATGATCCCGCGGTCGCAGACGACGCCGATCGTGCGGGCGAGCTCGGTCTCGGGCCGGATGCCGATCGAGACGACCACGAGGTCGGCCATGAGCTCGGAGCCGTCGGTGAACCGCAGGCCGTGGGCGCGGTGGGGGCCGATGATCTGCTGCGTGTTGCGGTCGAACTCGATGTCGATGTCCAGTCCGTGCAGCGCCGGGGTCAGCAGCGCGCCGGCGCCCGCGTCGAGCTGGCGCTCCATGAGGCGGTCGAGCAGGTGCACGACGGTGATCGCGCAGCCCTGGGCGGCGATGCCGCGCGCGGCCTCGAGGCCCAGCAGCCCGCCGCCGATGACGGCGGCGCGCTCGACGCCGCCCTCCGCGGCGGCGAGCCGGATCGCGTCGCAGTCGGCGGGGTCGCGGAAGGGGTGCACCCCGTCGAGCTCGATGCCGGGGATCGGCGGCATGAGCGGCTGTGACCCCGTGGCGATGACGAGCTTGTCGAAGGCCACCTCGTCGATGTCGTCGAGGCCGAGCACGCGCCGCTGCATGTCGACCCACGTGACCCGGCGCCCGACGAGCAGCTCGACGTCGTTGTCGGCGTACCACTCGCTCGGCCGCAGCTGCAGCGTCTCGGGATCCTCGCCGCTGACGAGGATCTCCGACAGCCGGACGCGGTCGTAGGGCGCGCTGGCCTCGCCGCAGATGAGCGTGATCGGGACGTCGGCGTCGCGTTCGCGCAGCGCCTCGCACACGGCCTGCCCGGCGATGCCTCCACCGACGATGACGACTTCACGGCTCATGCCGGGCATGTTGCGCGAGCCGGATTTCCCGGGCGTGCCGTAAATGTTTCCAGCGGATGAAGTTCAACCGCGTTGTTGACCGTCCTGCGTACTTTGCGGGTAAAGACGTGCGTCAGATGAACCGCGCACTCACCATCGCTGTCGGAGCCGTCCTCGCCTTGGTCCTCGTGGCCGTCGTCGCCGTGTTCGTCTTCGACGTCACCGGCCAGAACACGGTGGCCGAGGACGTGCGGGTCGCGACAGTCGACGTGGGCGCCATGGAACGCGACGCGGCAGATGCGCTGATCCGGCGCAGGCTGGCCGGCACGAAGGGCGAGAAGGTCGCCGTCATGTTCCGCGACCGCCACTTCGTCCTGCGACCCGAGGTCGTCAGGTCGCGCGTCGACGTCGACGCGACGGTCGATGCCGCGCTCGACGCCGACGCGGGCGAGACCGTCACTCCGCGCTTGACCTTCGCGCGCGCCGGGCTCGAGGCGTTCGCGGACCGGATCGCCGAGCGCGTCGACCGCCAGGCGCGCGACGCCGACATCGACTGGCACGACGGCAAGCTCGACCGCACCCGGGCGCGCGCCGGCGTCGCGGTCAACCGGCCGGCGCTCGTCCAGCGGCTCGCGCAGGTCCTGCGCGAGAGCGGGTCCGAGCGCCGCGTCGACGTTCCGGTTCGGGTGACCGAGCGCCCCGACCGCACGTTCGAAGACCTCGCCAAGCGCTACCCCGCGGTCATCGCCGTCGACCGCGACGCCAAGCGGCTGCGCCTCTACAAGAACCTCAAGCTCGAGAAGAAGTACAAGATCGCGGTCGGCGCGGGGGGCACCGAGACGGCGGCCGGGCGCTACAAGATCGTCGAGAAGACCGTCGACCCGCCGTGGCACGCGCCCAACAAGGAGTGGGCGGGCGAGCTGGCGGGCCAGACGATCCCGCCGGGCGACCCGCGCAACCCGCTCGAGGCGCGCTGGATGGGCTTCCACGACGGCCAGGGCATCCACGGCACCAAGGAGCTGGCCTCG
>DASZDB010000377.1:0-2977 GCA_035942495.1 Solirubrobacteraceae bacterium | reverse complement strand
TTGCGCGCGGCGGCGATCTCCTGCGTGCCGCGCTGCGTCAGCGCCGTCGCCGGCGCCTCGTGGATGACGGCGACCCGCTCGCGCTCGACGCGCAGGTGCTCGACGACCTCCTCGGCCACGACCGCGGTCGGCACGATCAGCTGCGCCGAGCGCTCGACGGCGAGGTAGCGCATGCGAAAGCGGATCCCCGTGCGCAGGTACTCGCTGCGGCGCTTGAGCGGGACGACGTCGTGCAGCGTGACGACCTGCGGGCAGGGCGGGCGCAGCAGCGCGCCGTCGATCCAGGGGGCGTGGTAGACGTCGCCGCGGCGCGGCCGGTGGCTCTGGACGATCTCCTCGTCGGCGGTGGCGGTCTCGTACAGCGCCGTCAACAGGCAGCTCGCGTAGCGCCCGATCCCGCGCGGATCGAGCGCCGGGCGGCTGTCGAAGACGACGCGGATCACCGGCGGCTCCGCCCACCCGCCGCCTGCAGGAGGATCGCCTCGACGCGGTCGGCGTAGGCGTCGGCGCCGAACTGCTGGGCGTGGTCGCGCGCTGCGGCGCCCATCCGCGCGCGGTCTCCGCGCACCTCGAGGACGGCGGCGGCAAGCTCGGCGGGGGCGCCGGGGGTGACGAGCCGGCCCGTGACGCCGTCGGCGACGACTTCGGCGAGGCCGCCGACGCGCGTGGCGACGACCGGCGTGCCGGCGGCCATCGACTCCGCGAGGACCGTCCCGAACGGCTCTTGGCGCGAGGGCGCGACGAGCACGTCGAGGTGGCGCATGACGGCGGCGCCGTCGGGCACCCACGGGATGTGCTCGACGCCCTCGGCGGCGCGGACCTCGGCCGCGTACTCGGGGGCGCTGTCGTACGGGTCGTCCCCGACGAGCACGATCCGCGCGTCCGGGAGCGCAGCCCGGATCAGCGGCGCGGCCTGGACGAGGTCCAGCGGCCCCTTGCGCGGCTCGATGCGCCCGACGAAGCCGATGACCGGCCGCTTCGATCCGGCCGGCGCATCGTCCGGCGGCCAGGGCGGCGGCGCCGGCGGCACGTCGAGCTCGACCGGGCAGTAGACGACGTGGGCGTGCAGGCCGGGCAGGCGCTCCGCGACCGCGCCCGAATCGGCAAGCACGGCGTCGGCGCGCGACCAGAAGCGCGGCACCCGGTCGACGATGTCGTGCACGTGCAGGATTGTGCGCCGGCCCGCGAGGCCGGGCAGCAGCCGCCCGCTGACGGTGCCGTTGAGGTAGACGACGTCGTGGCCGGCCGCGAGCCGCCGCGCGCGCGGAAAGCTCGCCGCCGCCCGCCCGCCGGCGCCACGGTCGAGGCCACCGAGTGCGAGTCGCACGACCGGCAGGCCCGCGTCGTCGAGCGGCCCGGCGGCGGGCGTGGCGAGCGTCAGCACGTGGCCGCGGGCGAGCAGGCGCCGGGCCAGCCGCAGCAGCCCGATCTCCGCGCCGCCCGGATGGGCGACGGCACATACGGCGAGGATTCGCACCGGTCGATCCTTGCAGGCAGCGGCCCGCTGCGAGACTTCGCCGATGCCCCACGCCCTGGCCGACGGGATCTGGGAAGCGCTGCCCGCCGACGCCGCGCCCGAGCGCTTCGAGCAGCGCCGCGCGTTCCTGCTCGCGCACGTGGCGGCGGGCGAGCGCGTGCTCGACATCGGCTGCGGCGCGGGCGAGTTCAGCGCGGCGCTCGCCGCGGCCGGCGCGCAGCCGATCGGCGTGGACGTGGCCGCCGAGGCGCTACGCCGCGCGGCGGTGCGGATGCCCGCGCTCGACCTGCGGCTGTGGCGCGACGGCGAGCCGCTGCCGCTCGACGACGCGAGCGTCGACGTCGTCTGGGCCGGCGAGGTGATCGAGCACGTGGCCGACGTCGCGCCGTGGCTGTCGGAGCTGCGCCGCGTGCTGCGCCCTCGCGGGACGCTGCTGCTGACGACGCCCCACCACGGCCCGCTGACGCTGCTGCGGCTCGGCGTCAGCCCGCGTCGCTTCGCCGCGCACTTCGACCCGCGCTCCGACCACGTGCGCTTCTTCTCGCCGCGCACGCTGCGCGCGCTGCTGGACGACCTCGGCTTCGACGTCGCGCAGCTGCGGGTGCGCTACGCGAAGATCCTCGTGCGCGCGGTGCGGGCGTGAACGCGCCCGGGAGGCGCGATCGTGCTGACTTGACCGCGTATATGGGGGTCAACCCAGCACGACCCGCGGGCGAGGCGGTCTGATGCGCGTCCTGCTCGACACCACCTACGCGCTGCGCGGCCCGAGCGGCACGGGCGTCTATATCGAGCGTCTCGCCGCCGCGCTGCGTGAGGCGGGGGTGGAGGTCGTCGAGGCGGCCGACACCGGGCGCCCGCCGCCGGCCGGTGGCGGTCTGCGCAGCGCGCACAACCTCGCTCGCGACCGCTGGTGGACGCAGGTGGCGCTGCCGCGCCGCGCGCAGGCCGCCCGCGCCGACGTGCTGCACCACCCGCTGCCCGCCCACGCGCGGCAGGCGCCGTGTCCGCAGGTCGTCACGCTGCACGACCTCGCCTTCGAGCGCCTGCCGGAGTGCTTCGACCCGGCGTTTCGGCGCTGGGCGTCGCTCACCCATCGCCGCGCCGCGCGGGCGGCGGACGCCGTCGTGTGCGTCTCGCAGACCACGCGCCGCGATGCGATGGCACGCTGGGGGGTGGACGGCGCGCGGATCGTCGTCGCAGCCCACGGCCCGGGCCAGGCGCCGCCGCCGCGCGCGCCCCCCGCCGTCCCGCGCCACTTCCTCTACATCGGCGACGACGAGCCGCGCAAGAACCTCGCCGTGCTGCTGGCCGCCCACAGGCGCTACCGGGACGCCGTCGGTGCGGGGGCGCTCGAGCTCGTCCTCGCGGGTCGCGCGCAGCCGCCGGCGCAGCCGGGGGTGCGCTGCGCCCCCGCGCCGGACCTCGGCGCGCTGCTGCGCGATGCCGCCGCGCTCGTGCATCCGGCGCTGCACGAGGGCTTCGGCCTCACAGCGCTCGAGG
>DASZDB010000376.1:0-1914 GCA_035942495.1 Solirubrobacteraceae bacterium | reverse complement strand
CGCGCACGCGGAGCTCGAAGCCGAGATGGGGCGCGGCGGCCGTGCCCTGCTCGACGCGTTCCCGTCGCACCGCGGGCACCCGCTCAAGGCCCTCGACGACCGCGCGATGGACCTTGCCGCGCAGGACGACGAGCTGCGCGCGGCGCTCTTTCGCTTCGTCGACGTCGTCCCCGCCTGCCGCTCGCTCGACGATCTCGCGTCGCACCTGACGGGCTTCCTCGACGAGGTCGGCGAGCGGCCGCCCTCGCTGCGCGCGGCGATGCGGATGGGCGACACGAAGGCCGGTCGCGCGGCGCTCGGCGCCGCCGGCGCCGCCGGCGTACGCCACATGGCCCACCGCTTCATCGTCTGAGAGGATCCGCACGCCGCGCTGCCGACGCTGCGCCGGCTCTGGCGCGACGGGATCGCCGCCTCGGTCGACCTGCTGGGCGAGGCGACGGTCACCGCCGCCGAGGCCGACCGCTACGCGGCCCGCTGCGACGAAGCGCTGCGAACGCTCGCGGGCGCCTATGACCGCCTGCCCGACAACCCGGTGCTCGAGCACGACAGCATCGGGCCGCTGCCGCGCGCGAACCTGTCCGTGAAGGTGTCGGCGCTCACGCCGCTGCTGCGCCCCGAGGCCCCGCAGCGCGGCCAGCGCGACGCCGCCCCGCGCCTGCGCGCGCTGCTGCGGCGCGCGCACGAGCTCGGCGCGCACCTGCACATCGACATGGAGTCGCTGGACTCGCGCGAAGCGGTGCTCGAGCTCGTCCTCGACCTGCTCGCCGAGCCGGAGTTCGCCGACGGGCCGAGCGCCGGCGTCGTGCTGCAGGCCTACCTGCGCGACTCGCCGCAGACGCTCTACACGATCCTCGAGTGGGCGAGGGCGACACCGCGCGCGCAGCCGCTCGTCGTGCGGCTCGTCAAGGGCGCCTATTGGGACCACGAGGTCGTCGAGGCGCGCCAGCACGGCTGGAGCGTGCCCGTCTTCGAGCGCAAGGCCGACTGCGACGCGAACTTCGAGGCGCTCACGACCCGCCTGCTCGAGGCGCGCCCGCTTCTGCGCGTCGCGATCGCGTCACACAACCTGCGCTCGGTGTCGCACGCGATCGCCCGAAACCGGATGCTCGGCGGCGATCCCGGCGACGTCGAGTTTCAGGTCCTGCGCGGCCTCGGCGACGACCTCGGCCACGCGCTCGCGGCGAACGGGCTGCGCGTGCGCGCCTACTGCCCGGTCGGCGACCTCGTGGCGGGTATGGCCTACCTCGTGCGCCGGCTGCTCGAGAACACCGCCAACGACAGCTTCCTGGCCGACCAGGCGCAGGGCGTGCCGCTCGAGCAGCTGCTCGCCGCCCCCGCGACGACGGCGGCGCCATGACCGCGGCCCCGCTGCCGCCGTTTCGCAACGAGCCGGTCCTCGAGCTGCGCCGCGCGACCGAGCGGGCGAAGCTCGCGGTCGGCATGGGCGAACTGCACCTGCCGCTGCGCGTCCCCGTCTGGATCGACGACGACCGCCGCGAGGGCGACGAGCTCGTCTCCACCGACCCGGGTCGCCCGGATCGGGTCGTGGCGGTGGCCGCGGCCGCGACCGCGGAGGAGGCCGCCGCCGCCGTCGCCGCTGCGCACGCCGCGTTCGCCGCCTGGGCCGCGACGCCGGTCGCCGAGCGAGCGGCCGCACTGCTGCGTGCGGCGGCGTGGATGCGCGAGCGCAGGGCAGCCCTGGCCGCGCTGGCCGTGCGCGAGTGTGCGAAGCCCTGGCCCGAGGCCGACGCCGACGTCTGCGAGGCGATCGACTTCCTCGAGTTCTACGCGCGGGGCGCCGTCGAGCTCGACAAGGGCGTGCCGCTGCTGCAGGTCCCCGGGGAGCGCAACGAGCTCCACTACGCGCCGCGCGGCGTCGTGGCGGTCATCTCACCGTGGAACTTCCCACTGGCG
>DASZDB010000375.1:0-3403 GCA_035942495.1 Solirubrobacteraceae bacterium | reverse complement strand
GCGCGCGAGAAGCGCGCATCGTTCGCGGGCGAGGAGTACTGGGGCCGGCCGATCCCAGGCTTCGGCGATCCCGAGGCTGGCGTGATGATCCTCGGCCTCGCGCCAGCGGCGCACGGCGCCAACCGCACGGGCCGCGTGTTCACCGGCGACCGGTCGGGCGACTTCCTCTTCGCTGCGCTGCACCGCACCGGCTTCGCCAACCAGCCCACGTCGTTGCACGCGGCCGACGGCCTGATGCTGCGCGGCGCGTGGATCAGCGCCGCCGTGCGCTGCGCGCCGCCGGCGAACAAGCCGACTCCAGCCGAACGCGACACGTGCCTGCCCTACGCGCTGCGCGAGTTCGAGCTGCTCGCGAGCGTGCGCGTCATCGTCTGCCTCGGCGCGTTCGCGTGGGACGCGGCCCTGCGCCTGTTCGCCGGCAGCGGCCTGGACGTCCCCCGGCCGCGCCCCCGCTTCGCCCACGGCGCCGAGCTGGCGCTCGAGCCGCCCGCGCCCGTCCTGCTGGGCACCTACCACCCGAGTCAGCAGAACACGTTCACGGGCAAGCCGACGCCGGCGATGATCGATGCGGTGCTGGAGCGGGCCCGGCAGCTGACCGATTGCGGCTAGCCACGATCGGAAAGGCTGCATCGCCATGGAGCTCGCACCGACGCTGCTGCTGACGCTCGCGGGGCTCGTGATGATCGCGGTGGCGCTGCGCGACATCTTCGACGTCCTGTTTCACCACGAGGGTCACGCGAGCCTCAGCCGCGCCATCACCCGCACCGTATGGCGCATGCTGCGCCGCGGCTCCGATGTCCGGGCGGGACTGTTTCCGCTCGCCGGGCCCTACGGTCTTGTGGCGACCATCGCGGTGTGGGCGATCCTCCTGCTCGTCGGGTGGGCGCTGTTGATCTGGCCCCACCTCGGCAGCTTCGAGACTGCCGCCGGCCGGCCCGCGACCGGCGGCTTCTGGGAGGCACTGCACATCTCCGGCGGGATCCTGTCGACGATGGGGTTCGGCGACGTGACGCCGGTCAACCAGTGGCTTCGTGTTCTCTCACCGCTCGAAGCACTGCTCGGCTTCGGCCTGCTGACCGCGAGCGTCACCTGGCTGTTCGTGGTGCATCCCGCGGTGCAGCAACGGCGGGCCCTCGCCTACGAGCTGTGGCTTCTGCGCAAGGCGTCCGACGGCGAGGACGACGCCGAGGTCCCCGACGGTCAGATGTTCACGGAGTTGACGTCGCGCATCGTCGCGGTCGAGCGCGACATCGTCTCGATTCCGGCCTCGTACTACTTCCGCGACCCGGACGAGCGGCTCCTGCTCTCGGCCCAGCTGCCCTTCCTGCGCGAGGTCGTGCGCCAGGCGGAGCGCGACGACGGGGACAAGGGCACCCAGCAGCGCGCGCGGGCGCTGAGCATCGCGATCGACGATCTGCTGCTGACGATCGCCCACCGGCTGCACGGAGAGCGCGACGTCGACGCGGACGAGGCGATGCGCCTGTTCGCCCACGACCACCTCAAGCGCGATCCCGCGGAGTAGGCCGCCCGCGGGGGACGCTTCTACGTGCCTGGCGGACGACCCGGCCGGTCAGCGAGATCGGCTTGGCTGACCGCCTGCTGGGCGAACGCGGCACGCAACTCCGCGGTTCGCGCGACAAGCTGCCGGGCGCGCGTGACGCGCGTTCCCCACACTCCTTCGGGGTCCTCGGCAGCGTCCGTTTCTGCGGCCAGCTCGCGCACCGCCGCGGCGATCTCGAGCAGCTGCGCCGCGGCGTTCTGCTGGGCCGTCGTGAAGCTGTCGCCCGCGGCGACCTTCTGCGCGATCCGCTCGAAGGCGACCGTCAAGTCGAACTGGGCGGCGCGCGCCGACTCGCGTAGCGCGGTGAGATCGTCCAGCTTCGATTCGCTGGTCATGCGTATGTCCTCCCATCCAGGCGCGCCCGCCAAACCCGCCGACCGGCGATCGGGATCTAGGACACGTACAGACCGCAAACGCGGCTAGCCTGAACGCGTGGCTCTCGAGGGCTTCACCCCAACGGTCCGCGACTGGTTTGCGTCCGCGTTCGAAGGCCCGACGGAGGTTCAGACGCAAGCGTGGCCGGCGATCGCCACGGGCGAGCACGTGCTCATCTCCGCGCCCACGGGGTCAGGCAAGACGCTGGCCGCGTTCCTCTGGGCGCTGGATCGCCTGAGCAGCACGCCCCGCTCCGCCGATGCGCCCCCGGGGGTCCGCCTGGTGTACGTGTCGCCGCTGAAGGCGCTCGCCTACGACATCGACCGCAACCTGCGCGCGCCGCTGCGCGGCATCGGCGCCGACCTGAGCGTCGGCGTGCGCACCGGCGACACGCCGCAGAAGGACCGCGCGGGGATGCGCCGCAACCCGCCGGACATCCTCATCACGACGCCCGAGTCGCTGTATCTCATGCTCTCCAGCGGCGCGCGCGAGATCCTCACTGGCGTCGAGGCGATCATCCTCGACGAGATCCACGCGGTCGCGGCGACGAAGCGCGGCTCGCACCTCGCGCTGACGCTCGAGCGCCTGGCGGCGCTGCAGGCCAATGGCCGCGAGCCGCAGCGGATCGGGCTCTCCGCGACGCAGAACCCGCTCGAGGAGGTCGGCCGCTTCATGGTCGGCCCGCGGCGCACGTGCACGATCGTCGACGCGGGCGTGCGCAAGCCGCTGGACCTGCAGATCCACGTGCCGGTCGAGTCGATGGTCGAGCCCGACCAGCTTCCGCCGGGCGAGGTCGCCGGCGCGCCCGCCGACCCGCTCGACGCGATGATGTCCAGCGAGGCGACGCGGCGCTCGATCTGGCCCGCGATCTATCCCGAGATCCTGCGGCTCGTGCAGGCGCATCGCTCGACGATCGTCTTCGTCAACGCGCGCCGCGGCGCCGAGCGGCTCGCCCTGCGGTTGAACGAGCTGGCCAATCAAGACCTGCCCGACGACCAGCCACCGGTGGACATCGCCCGCGCGCACCACGGCTCGCTCGCGCGCGAGGAGCGCCTCGTCGTCGAGGAGATGCTCAAGGCCGGCGAGCTGCCGTGCCTCGTCGCGACGTCGTCGCTCGAGCTCGGCATCGACATGGGCGCGGTCGACCTCGTGCTGCAGGTCGAGTCGCCGAAGTCCGTCGCGCGCGGGCTGCAGCGCATCGGCCGCGCCGGGCACAACGTCGGCGACACCTCCAAGGGACGGATCTTCCCGAAGTTCCGCGGCGACCTGCTCGAGTGTGCGGTGGTCTGCAAGCTCATGCGCGGCGGCGAGATCGAGCCGACCGTCGTGCCGCGCAATGCGCTCGACGTGCTCGCCCAGCAGATCGTCTCGATCGCGGCGTCACAGCCGGACGAGGCGCCGTTCGCCGTCGACGACCTCTACGCGCTCGTCACGCGCACCCACTCCTACGCCGAGCTGTCGCGCCCG
>DASZDB010000374.1:0-9775 GCA_035942495.1 Solirubrobacteraceae bacterium | reverse complement strand
TGGTTGAGCAGCACCTCGACGGCCGCGAGAACCGCCGCCTGCTGCTGTGGTCGCTGCTGTCGTTCGAGCACTGGTGCCGGACGTTCCTGCACGGCCACCGCCCGTGACGATCCTGCTGACGGGCGCGACGGGGTTCATCGGCCGCCATCTGCTGGCGCTGCTGGCGGGCGACCAGGAGGTCGTCGCGCTGGCGCGCCGCGCGCCGCCGGCCGCACTGGCCGGCACGGCGACCTGGACGCTGCAGGACCTCGCGGCGGGCCTGGATCCGTCGGGTCTCCCCGCACGGGTCGACACCGTCGTGCACCTCGCGCAGTCCAACCGCTATCGCGACTTCCCAGAGGGGGCGAGCGACGTCGTCGCGGTAAACGTCGGCGCGGTCGTCGACCTGCTCGACTACGCGCGGGCCGTCGGCGCCCGGCGCTTCGTCCTGTGCTCGACCGGTGGCGTCTACGGCTTTCGTGCAGGCGTCGCCCGCGAGGACGACCCGGTCGCCCCCGACGGCTTCTACGCCGGTTCGAAGTACGCCGCCGAGCTGCTGCTGGCGCCGTACCGCGCCCTCCTGCAAACGGTCGTCGTGCGCCCGTTCTTCGTCTACGGCGCGGGGCAGCGTGGCATGCTCGTCGCCGGCTTGGCGGAGCGGGTGCTGCGCGGCGAGCCGGTGACGATCGCCGGCGACCCCGGCTTGCGCGTCAACCCGATCCACGTCGAGGACGCGGCCCGCGCGATCGCCGCAGCCGCCGGTGCGGAGGCGACCGTCGACGTCGTGAACGTTGCCGGCGACGAGACGGTGACGTTGCGCGACATCGTTTTGCGGCTCGCGCGGGCCGCCGACGTCGAGCCGACGATCGTCCACGCAGGGGACGGGCCGCCGGGCGATCTGGTGGGCGACAACGAGCGGATGCGCCGGCGGCTCGGCGTGACACCGCAGGTGGCACTCGACGACGGCCTGGCCGGCGTCGTCGCCGCGCTGCGGCGCGCGGACGGCGGCTAGCGCCCCATCCCGGCGCGGCCCCACGCGACGGCACGGCGCACGTCATCGGCGGCGACGACGCCGATCGGCCGCAGCGCGAGCAGGAACGCCGCGAGCGCGGCGAGCTTGACAGCGGAGGCCAGTGCCCAGTTCCCGTAGTCGATCGCGCCAAGCGGCATGAGCGCGAGACCGAGCGCGAACGTCGCCGCGACAACCCCGAGGCGATAGGGGGTCCGGTAGAGCACCTGCGCGCGGTGGTAGTACAGCGCCGTCAAGAGCAGGTAGGCGAAAAGCGTCGCGGTCGCCGCGCCGACCTGGCCGAAGCGCGGGATCAGCACGAGGTTCAGGCCGACGTTAGCGAGCGCCGCGATCGCCGAATAGAGCGTCAGCCACTGCGTCTGGCGCGCGATCGAGATCCCCGCGACGACGACGCTGGAGATGCCGAACGCCACCAGCCCGAAGGCGACGAGGCCGACGGCGCGAAACGCCTCGTCGAAGTCGGGCGCGACGAGCTCGCCGAGCTCCCGCGCCCACAGCGCGCAGACGAGACCGACGAGACACAGCGCGGCGGTGAAGTCCGTTAGGACGCGCCCGCGCACCTGCTTCTCGCGCTCCGGGTCGCTCTGGTGCATCGACAGCATGAACGGCGAGAGCGCGAGCGCGAGCGCCATGACGATGAGCATGACCGGCACCGCGAGGCGGCTGGCGATCGCGTACTGGCCGAGCTCGTCGAGGTCGGCGAGGCGTGCGAGCATCACGCGGTCGATCAGCGACAGGGCCCACAGCGACAGGGCGACAGGGATCAACGGCAGGCCGTAGCGGAGCATGATCGCGAGCTCCCGGCGCGACGGGCGCGCGACGAGGCGCCGCCAGACGAGCGCGATGCCCCACACGGCACCGGCGATCCAACCGCAGAGAGCTCCGATGAACGCGCCGGCGACGCCGCTGTCCCACGCGACCACCGCGAGGATCGTGACCGTGGCGGCGACGCCCGCGCCAGCGAGCGATGTGACGAGGTACGACCAGGCCCGGAATTCCAGGCGCAGGATCTCGCGCGTGAACTGCGCCAGTGCGAAGGCGGGCAGCGCGACGCCGACGAGCACGATCAACACGCTCTCGTCGCGCCCATCGAACAGCACGCGGGAGATCGGAGCCGCCAGCACCGCAAGGACCACTGCTACGAGCACGCCGATGACGAGCTGGAAGATCAGCGCGGTCACCAGGACCCGCCGCCGCTCCGACTCCTGCTCGTCGCCGTAGTCGAAGTAGCTGCGTTGTGAGGCCGACGCCATCCCGCCGTCGACGACGATCATGAGGATCGCCGCGACGACCATCCCAAGCTCGAGTATTCCGTAGTCCGTCGGGGTGAAGACGCGGGCCAGGATCGGCAGCGTCACGATTCCGACGATCTGCAGCGCGGCGCCGCCGAACCCGTAGATCAGCGTCTGTCCGCCGAGGCGCCGGATCTCGATGCCGAGTCCGCGCGCGCCACCTGCGGTCTCCTCAGCCGCGGCGGCGTCCTGGGCGTCGACCGGCATGTCGGCAGGCTAGCCCACGCCGGCTGGCTCCCCGGAGCGCGCAGGCGGGGATAGAGTCGCGGCGAATGGACCCGCTCGCCACGCTGCGCCGCCGGCTGCCGGCGGGCATTCGCCGTCCCCTTGCCGTGACCGCGGAGCACCTGGTCGCGGTGCCGATGCTGCCGGCACTTGCGGCCGTGGCGGTGCTCGCGCGGCTGCGCCGCTCGCCGCGGCGCGAGCGGCCTCGGATCGTCTGGGGGCCCGAACCGATTCTCTCCTACCGTCACTGGTCGCGCGCCCTGCGCAAGGCCGGCTACGAGTCCGAGACGGTGATGCAGGAGGTCTACTCCCGGATCAACCGGGCGGAGGACTTCGACGTCCTCTATGAGCAGCTCGTGCCGCCGGGCCTCGCGTTCCTGCTCGGGCCGTACGCAGCGTTCGTCCGGTCGCTCTTTCGCGCCGACGTCTTTCAGCACCACTACTCCGGCGGCTTTCTCGGGCTGACCCCGCTGTGGCGCCTCGAGGGCCAGCTGCTGCATCTCGCGGGCGCGCGCGTCGTGTCGCAGGCGCACGGCAACGACGCGCACCTGTCCTCGCAGATCGCCGACCTGTCGCTGCGCCACGCGCTGCTGTCGAGCTATCCGATGCTCGCCCGTCGGGAGGCGCGCACGCGCAGGCGGGTCATGTACTGGACCGAGCACGCCGACTGCATGTTCGGCGGGCTGATGATGGACGGCCTGGGGCGCTGGGACGTCCTGCCGGCGAGCGTCGCCACGATCGACGTCGCGCAGTGGCGGCGTGAGCGGCCGTACTCGCGCGCCGACGGGCGCAGCGCTGGCCCGGTGCGGGTCGCGCATGCCCCCAACCACCGTGGTTTCAAGGGCACGGAGTTCATCATCTCGGCGGCCAAGCAGTTGCGCGCGGAGGGACTCGACGTCGAGCTCGTCTTGATCGAGGGGGTCCAGAACCGCGAGGTGCGGCGGATCCTCACGACCGAGGTCGACGTTCTCGCCGATCAGATCATCGCGACGGGCTACGCGCTCAACGCGATCGAGGGGATGGCGGCCGGCCTGCCGGTCGTGGCGAACCTCGAGGACGACCGCCTGACGGCCGTGCTGCGGCGCTACTCCTATCTCGACGAGTGCCCGATCCTGTCGGCGTCACCGGAGACGATCGCCGATCGCCTGCGCGCGCTCGTGGTTGACCCCGACCTGCGCGAGCGGCTGGGTCGCGCGGCCGCTGCGTATGCCGCCAAGTACCACTCCGACGAGACCGCCGCGTACCTGTACGGCGCGATCTACCGCCAGGTCTGGAACGGTGAGCCGGTCGCTCTGATCGATCTCTTTCATCCGCTGAAGTCCGAGTACAGCCGCTCGCGGCCGCGCATCGAGCACGGCCTCGTGCGCAACCGGATCGGCCAATCCGTCGGCTGATCCGGGCATCGCGCGCGGATGAGCAGTGGCCGGGCCTCAGCCCGGCCGCCGCGCCAGGACGCTGATCGCGGCGTCGCTGACGTCGAGGCGGTCGACCACCAGGCCCGCCGTCGCGCACCACTCCTGCACCTCGTCGGGCGTGTGGCGCGACGCGTACCGCGGGGCGTACCAGTCGTAGTTGACGAGCGCGTTGAGGTTCGGCGAGAAGTCGTCGTTCCAGAAGCACTTCAGCAGCGTCCAGTAGACGAGGCGCTGGACGTTGTGCTCGCCGGGCTCGATACCCAGCAGCGGGACGCCGCGTTCGAGCGTGACGGTGCCGCCGACGCGCTGCAGTTCGCGTCCGAGCTCGGCGAGGTCACGCCCAAGGTCCATCGCCTCCTCGGGTTCCATGACGGTCGCGCGCTCGCGGATCCAGTTGTCGGCCATCTCGCGCAGCGGCGCCTTGACGCGATACAGGTACGCGGCGAACACGCCCCCGGGCGCGAGCCGCTTGGCGAGGTTCGCGAACGCCCGCGCGGCGTCGGGCGTGTGGTGGATGACCTGCTCGGCCGAGATGAAGTCGAAGGTGTCGGGCGCGAACGGCAGGTGCATGATGTCGGCCTGCAGGTAGTGCAGGTTCTCGGGGCCGCCGAAGCGCCGCGCGGCGACCTCGATCGCCTTGCTGAGGTCGATCGCGGCCACCTCGGCGTGCGGAGCCAGACGCGCGAAGCGTGCGGCGTCGCCGCCGAGGCCTGTCCCGGCCTCGAGGACCCGTGCGCGCCCCGCGAGCAGGGCCGCCAGGTCCTCGTCGCCCGCAAAGCCGTAGCGCTCGTCGTACCAGGCGTACTGCGCGACGACGCGCTGGTCGATCTCTTCCGGCGAGACGTGCGTCCACTTCCAGGAGAACGTGTCGAACGTGTCCTCTTGACCGGTGCCGGCCGGATCTGCCAGGCGGGGGATCCCGTCGCGGATCTCGTAGCGGGTGCCGCTCGGACCGACCAGGTCGTCGTCGTCGAGCCGCAGCGGCTCGCCGGTCGCCGGGTCGGCGAGCATGTCGAGGAGCGCGCGCTTCACCGCGCGCAACCGTAGCGGGTCGGCTCAGGCGGTAGATCGTCGAGGATCGACCGCGCGACCACGCGCGGATCGTGGTGGCGCTCGACGAACGCGCGTCCCTCGGCGCCGACCCGTGCGCGCCGCGCGGGGTCGGCGAGCAGCTCGCGCAGGTCGTCGCGCACGCGCTCGAGCCTGCTGCGCACGATCGGCAGCGCGCCGCCGAACGGGTTGTCGGCGGGGTCACTCTCGCGGATCGCCGCCACCACCGGACGGCCGAGCGCCATGCCTTCGACGGCGAGGCCCCCGTACCAGCCCAGCCGCAGCTGGTCGACGATCACGTCGGCGGCGCCGAAGCGCACGAGGGCCTCGTTGCGGGTGACGCCCTCGACGAGGTCCAGGCGCACCGCGACGCCCTCGCCGCGCAAGGCGTCGACCGCGGCGATGACGTGCTCGGTGCCCTTGACCTCGCGATTCGTCGGGCCGTGGGCCACGACGAGCTCGTCGCGCGCGGGCGGCGGCGACGGCGCGATCGCGTGCACGTCGACGCTCGCGTAGGGCAAGAAGCGGCTGCCCGGCAGCCAGCGCCGCAGGTCGGGGTTGAGGTGGTACACGCGGTCGGCGTGGCGCAGCATGTGACGCGCGTTGGGCAGCCGCTTGGGATCCTGTGCCCGGCACACCGCAGACGTGCACGCGCACGCCGCCTGCGGACGCACGTCGCAGCCCTGGAAGGTCACGATCACCGTCTTGCCCGCCCGCTTGAGCAGGGGCAGCTCGCTGAGGATGAACGGACCGCGGCGCAGCGCGACGATCGGGTGGCCGAAGTTCAGGTGAATGACGTCGTAGCGAGCGAGCGCATGACGCGCGAAGGCGGCGCGCCGGCGGATGACCTGCCACGGCGGCAGGTCCGTCAGATCGAGCCGGATGTCAGCGCCGTAGCCGTAGGGACCCGCTGTCAGGACCGCCACGTCGCTCTCGAAGCCGAGCGCTCGCTCTCCCCGGGAAAGGCCGTACGCATGGCCGCCGACGTCGGCCGGGGCGTGCAGGATCCGCGGCTCGCCCAACGGCTAGACGCGGACACCCGCGGCGAGCGCCGTCCGCACCGCCGCGACGACCTCGCCGGCCTGCTCGCCGTCGAGCACCGGGCTCATCGGGATGGCGAGATGCGTGCGGGCGGCCTCGTCGGTCGCGGGCAGCTCGACACCCGCGCCGAACGGCGTCATCGCGGGCTGGCGATGCACCGGCGTGCGGTAGTACGCCTTGTGGCCGATGCCGGCCTCCTTGAGACCGGCGGCGAGGTCGTCGACGCGTTCGCTGCGCACGACGTACAGGTGCCACGCGGGCGCAGAGTCGGCCGCGACGCTCTGCAGCGTCACGAGCTCGTCGAGGCCGGCCGCGGCGTAGTGCTCGCCGGCGGCGCGGCGGCCGTCGGCCCACATGTCGAGTTGTGGCAGCTGCACCCGCAGGATCGCCGCCTGCAGGTCGTCGAGGCGGGAGTTGTAGCCGACGTGCTCGTAGGTGACCTTGTCCCACGAGCCGTGGAAGCGCAACATCCGGGCACGGTCGGCGATCCCCTGGTCGTCCGTGGTGATCGCGCCGCCGTCGCCGAAGCAGCCGAGGTTCTTGGACGGAAAGAAGCTGAACGTCGCCGCAGTGCCGAGCGAGCCGGGGCGCCCGGCGGGTGTCGTCGAGCCGGCGGACTGCGCCGCGTCCTCGAGTACCGGGACGCCGAGCGCCTCGATCTCGGCGACCGGGGCGACGTTGCCGAACAGGTGCACCGCGATGACGGCCTTCGTCCGCGGGGTGAGCGCCGCCTTCACCGTCTCGGCGGTGACGCACATCGTGTCGGGGTCGACGTCGCAGAAGACGGGCCGCGCGCCGGTCGGCGGGATCGCCTCGGCGCTCGCGTAGAACGTGAACGACGGGACGACGACGTCGTCGCCGGGGCCGACGCCCATCGCGCGTAGGGCGATCGTCAGGGCATCGGTGCCGTTCGCCACGCCGATCGCGTGGGCGGCGCCGCAGTACTCGGCGAACTCCTGCTCGAAGGCGGTGACGTTCGGCCCGAGGATGAAGCGGCCGTCGTCGATGACGCCGCTGATCGCGGCTTCGATCTCGCCGCGCAGAGGCGCGAGCGGCGTCGTCGTGTCGAACAGGGGCACGGCCATCGTCGCCGCCCAGCGTAGGACACTTCCCCGATGGCCGTCGATGAGCCCGAAGCGCCACTGCGGCCGATCACCGGCGGCGCGGTGATGTCCGCCGCGAGCCGCTTCACGGTGGCGGCCACCGGTGCGGCCACGACGATCTTCGTCGCGCGCGCGCTCGGGCCCGAGGGGACCGGCGGCTTCGCGATCGCGCTGACGCTCGTCGTGCTGCTCACGGTCGCCTGCTCGCTGGGCGTCGAGCACGGCATCGCCTACTACGTCGCCTCCGGGCACTGGGCGCCGCGCGACGCGATGCGCGTCGCGCTGCGCGTCGCGCTGCTGTCGGGTGCGGTCGGCGCCGGCCTGTGCGTCGTGGCGCGGCTCGCGCTGCCGTCCGCCTTCGGCGGCCTCTCGGTCGGATCGACCGCAGTGGCGGCGTTCGCGCTGCCGTTCGCGCTGACGTGGTTCTACGTCAGCTTCGTCGGCCTGGCGATCGATCGTTACGAGGCCTACGTCCTGCCACCCGCGCTGCAGTCTGCGCTGGCGATGGTGCTCGTCGTGGCGCTCGTGCTCGTCGCCGATCTGCCAGGGGCGATCGTCGGCATGACGATCGCCCACGTGCTCGTGGCACTCGCCGCGGTGCTGTGGGCGCACCGCCGTCTGCCGCCGCGCGACGATGGCCGGCCCACCGAGCCGCGGCAGCTGCGCCGCGCGCTGAGCTTCGGCGCCAAGGGCTACGGGGCCAACGCGCTCATGCTGCTCAGCACACGCGTGGACCTGCTCTTCCTCAGCGCGGTGGCCTCGACGGCCGCCGTCGGGCACTACGCCGTCGCGATCGCCATCACCGCCGTGCTCTGGCTCGTCCCGTCGGCGCTCAGCGACGTGCTCTTTCCGCGCATCGCCGCGCTCAGCGCGAGCGGCGAGCGCGAGTTTCGCGCCTTCGTCGAGGACAAGAGCCTGCGCCACACCGTGCTGCTCGTGCTGCTCGCGCTGCCGGTCCTGATCGTCCCTCTGCTCGTGCTCGTCGTCCCGATCTATGGTGCCGCCTTCCGTCCCGCGATCGAGCTGGCGCTGATCCTGCTGCCGGGAGTCGTGCTGATGGGCGTCAGCGGGGTCATGTCGGCGACGATCGTCGGTCGCGGCAAGCCCGAGTACTCGCTGTATACCGCGGTCATCGTCACGCCGCTCACGCTGGCCGCCTACGCGCTGCTCATCTCGGCGCTGGACGCCCCCGGCGCCGCGCTCGCCAAGTCACTGTCCTACGCGCTGAGCTTCGCGCTCACGGTGTTCTTCTATCGCCGCGTAACCGGCTCCGCCGCGATCGGGCGGTTCGTCCCGACGCGCGCCGAGCTGCGCGAGTTGTGGGCCGTCGCGCCACAGATCCGCGAGTGGCTGCTCGTCACCTGGCGGCGCCGGGCCGCCTGAAGGAGCGCGCAGCCGGCGCGGATATCCTGCCGACCGTGTGCGGCATCGCCGGAACCGTCGGAGGCCCCGCCCCCGACGCCGCGGTGCTCGACGCCATGGCCGCCGCGATGGCCCACCGCGGCCCCGACGGCCAAGGCGTCTGGCACGACGCGCACGCCGGCCTCGCCTTCCGCCGCCTGGCGATCATCGATCTCGCGGAACGCTCCAACCAGCCGCTGCACCTCGGGCCGTGGCACCTCGTCTTCAACGGCGAGATCTACAACTACCGCGAGCTGCGCGAGGAGCTGCGGCGCGCAGGGCACACGTTCGTCACCGAGGGCGACGGCGAGGTGCTGTTGCATGCCTGGGACGAATGGGGCGAGGGCGCGCTGGACCGCGTCAACGGGATGTTCGCCTTCGCGATCTGGCACGACGAGCATCGCATCCTCACGCTCGCCGCCGATCCGTTCGGCGAAAAGCCGCTGTACTGGGCGCTCGAGGGCGGACAGCTCGTCTTCGCCTCGGACATCCGCGCGCTCGTGCGGGCGCAGCCGGGCCTCCGCCAGCCCCGCGACAGCGCCCTCGCGCCCTATCTCGGCCTCGGTCTGATGCCGCCGATCGAGGAGAGCTTCTTCGCGCGGGTGCGGCGGCTGCCGGCGGCGCACCTGCTGCGCTTCACCGCCGGCCGAGCGACCGTCGAGCGCTTCTGGGCGCCGCGCCGCGTGCCGGTTCCCGCCACGTATGGCGAGGCGGTCGCCGTGCTGCGGGCCGAGCTCGTCGACTCGATCCGCCTGCGCCTGCGCAGCGACGTGCCCGTCGGCACCTCGCTGAGCGGCGGCGTGGACTCCTCGGCGATCGTGTGCCTGTCGGCCGAGCTGGCGGGCGATCATCGGCGGCACGCGTTCACCGCGCGCTTCCCAGGCTACGAGCGCGACGAGTGGGAGTACGCGCACGAGGTGGCGCAGACCGCGGGCGTTCTCGAGCATCACCCGGTCGCGCCGACGCCGGCCGAGCTGCTCGGAGACCTCGACGCGCTCGTCCGCGACCAGGAGGAGCCCTTCGGCGGGTTGAGCATCTACGCCCAGTGGCGGGTGATGAAGGCCGCCCGCGCGGCGGGCGTCACCGTGCTGCTCGACGGGCAGGGCGCCGACGAGCTCTTCGGCGGCTATGACGGCATCGGCGGCTGGGTCACGCGTTCGCGCGGGGCGCGCGCGATCGGCCGCGCGGCGGTCTGCGGCGACGGCCGCGGCGAGCTTGCGCGCGCGATCGGCGCCGAGC
>DASZDB010000373.1:0-2475 GCA_035942495.1 Solirubrobacteraceae bacterium | reverse complement strand
GGCGTATCCCGCAGACCAACCACTACCGGCGACGCTCGAGCGAGACGGCATCCTGTAGGCGTGGACGACCTTCTCACGTTCCTGCGGACCGCCACGATTCGAGGTCTGCGCGTCGGCGCGACGCAAGCGGATGTTCGTGCTGCCCGAGGACCACCGGCCGATACGAGCGCGATCAGGCCGCTGATCTGGAAGTACGACGACACCGAGATCACCTTCCAAGAAGGGCGCGTGGGGTGATGATCGCGCTGTCCTTCGGAGCCGACGCGGAGGCGGTGCGCCGGCGGCTTGATGACGAGCAACTGGCGTACGAGCCTCTGACAGCGCTGACGCATGACGCGCAGACGGCGTTCTTCATCCCGAACTCCGGCGTCACGCTCACGCTGGACCACGGGGAGGCCTTCGCTCGCGCGTTCGCAACGTGACCCGCTGCTCCGCCGGGGTTCCCTCGCCCACGTCGGCTGCCGCCGACCACGGAGCCGCCACGTCTCACTGCCGAACGGTTAGCGGTGAGCGCGAGTTCCGGCCGTCGTGGAGGTCGCAACTTCGGCTCGCGCCAAGCGTCTTGAAGTGCATGTGCCGCGGTCTGTTGCTGGCGATCATGCTGGTGCTCGGTGTGCCGTCGGCGGCTGCGGCGGGCACGGTGTACGTGCGCGAGACCCCGAACAGCGCCGGCGGCCGGGAGGCTGTGCTGATCTTCAGCGCCGAGCCGGGCGAGCGCAACGACGTCGTGGTCTTCGGCGGCGACATCGGTGAGTTGACGTTGCGTGATGCCGGTGCAGCTGTCACGGCGGGCTCGGGCTGCGCTGCGATCGATGCTCACGCGGTTCGGTGCATCCAGCAGCCGTACGTCCTCAATGGCGTGACGCTGCAGTTGTTGCGGGCGGCGTTGATCGATGCCGGCGATGGCGACGACGCGGTACGCACGTTCTCGTTCTCGGATGTTGCGCTGGGCGGGGAGGGCGCGGATGCGCTGACCGGTCTGGGAACCCTGTCGGGCGGCCCGGGGAACGACGTGTTGACGGGCACGAGCCCTCCGCCCGTGCCGTGCGACAAGGCGTGTGGGGAGCCCCCCACCGTGCTGCTGGGTGGGCCGGGGGACGACATCCTGCGCGGGGGCGCTGCAACCGACCTGCTCAGAGGCGACGGCGTCGACCTCAATCGTCCCGACCCGGGCGGTGGCAACGACATGATCGATGGCGGGGGCGGTGACGACACGGTGTCCTATGCCGGGCGCCGTACTGCGGTCCGAGTGGACCTCAGCGGCGCGACGGTCGGCGGCTCACCCGGCGAGCGCGACCGGATCACCGGCGTCGAGGACGTCACGGGTGGCGACGGCGACGACGTGCTGTTGGGCGACGACAACGACAACACGCTCACCGGCGGGGCGGGCAACGACAGCCTGCAGGGGCGTGGCGGCGGCGACTATCTCCAAGGCGACGTTGGAGCCGACCGGCTGCGCGGCAATGGCGGCAACGACATCATCGACAGCGATCAGGGCGGCGACGCGCTCTATGGCGGCAGTGGCGACGACCGGCTGTGGAACCCCGTCGGCGGGTCGCTGCTGCGCGCCCGTACGGTGCGCTGCGGCAGCGGACGCGATCTCGTCGTCATGCCCCAGGGCCAGCTGCTGAGCGCGTGCGAGAAGGCCGATCTCGGTGAGCTGACGGTGTCGGTGCGACCGCGCCGCATCCCCGGCGGGCGCCTGCGCTTCGACTGGCGCTGCGATGCTGGCCTCGGCTGCGAATTCTCGCTGACGCTGCGCCGGCGCGCGATGAACCTCGCGCGTCGCAGCGTGTCGATCGCGACCGGACGCACACGCTCTCTGACCGTGCGCCCCACCCGAGCGCTACAACCGGGCGACGTGATCGCGTTGGCCATCAGCGGACGCCTCGTGGTCAACGACGGCAGCTCGCCTCAACCCACGATCGGCGCCGTCTCCTTCGGCGGGCGCTGGCGCGCACGGCTGTAACGCCGACCGCGCGACCCGGCGTGCAGCCAGTGCCTCGTGGGGATGCATTGACCTCGGAGACCCGGCTCATCGTCGAGACGCCCGCGTGAGTTCCGGCGGCTCACCAGCTACTCGGACGCCCCTGCCGGCCGCTCGCGGGCGGTGCCGGGCCGGGCTCGGACACGCCAGACACGCCAGACACGCTCAAGGTCGTCCTCGGAGGTCCGCAAGGGAACCTCTACCGGGACGCCCGCGCTCCCGCGGCGCTATGCATTGCTGCGATGCGGTACCGGTGTCGCACGCAACGGCGCCCGATCCCCGCGGACCAACGCCGGCACGAGCACTGCAAGGCGCTGCATTACGCCAATCCCCTGCTTTCGCTTGGTTGCTAAGTCGCACTCCAGGCCCGGGCCGAGGGTCGCGGTCGCGCTCGTTCCACGGCGCGAAGTCCGCCTGGGGGACACCGCGGGCTCGCCCTCCGACGCAGGCCATGTCATCGAGCACCCGTCGCTGACGAGCCTATGGGA
>DASZDB010000372.1:0-8765 GCA_035942495.1 Solirubrobacteraceae bacterium | reverse complement strand
ATCGCGCTGAACAACTACGCGCTCATCGTCGCCGGCATGATCGTCGGCGCGTCGGGCACGATCCTCACAGACCAGATGGCGAAGGCCATGAACCGCTCGATCGGCTCCGTGCTGCTCGGCGGCTTCGGCGGCGAGGCGCCCGCGGTCGAGGGCGGGGCCGGCGAGACCGGCGGCACCGTGCGCTCCACGAGCGCCGCCGATGTCGCCATCCTGCTCGCCTACGCGCGCCAGGTCGTCGTCGTGCCGGGCTACGGAATGGCGGTGGCGCAAGCCCAGCACACCGTGCGCGAGATGGCCAAGGCCCTGGAGAAGAAGGGCATCGAGGTCAAGTACGCGATCCACCCGGTCGCGGGGCGGATGCCGGGGCACATGAACGTCCTGCTCGCCGAGGCCGACGTGCCCTACGAGCAGCTGCGCGAGATGGACGACATCAACCCGGAGTTCGGCCGCACCGACGTCTCGCTCGTGATCGGCGCCAACGACGTCACGAACCCCGACGCGCGGCTGAAGGCGGACTCGCCGATCTACGGCATGCCGATCCTCAACGTCGACGAGTCCAAGCAGATCATCGTGCTCAAGCGCTCGATGGCGTCGGGCTTCGCGGGCATCGAGAACCCGCTGTTCTACAACGACAAGACGCAGATGCTCTTCGGCGACGCGAAGGCCAGCGTCGCGGAGATCACGTCGGAGCTCGGCCAGCTGTAGCGCGGCTGGCGCTGCCCGTTACGCCTCCTGCTTCTCCCATGCCTGCTCGACGAGCAGGTCGACCGTCTGCGGGCAGTGGTCGTTCTCGCGGGTGAACGTGAGGCTGTCGTCGGTGCGGCTCATCCCGAGCTCGATGTTGCCGTCGGTGCAGTCACGGTCCTTCACCACGAGCGCGTCGTCGGTCTGCTTCACGACCAGCAGCGTGAAGCCCCCGAGGTCCGGCGCCTTCACGTCGACGAGCTTCAGCGTCTCGTTGAAGATGAGCTTCCACTGCCCGGCGACCTGGGCGGGGTCGGGGTGGTCGCCGCCGGCAAGCAGCCGCTTGACCTGCGCGCGGTCGAAGTCGGTCGCGTACGACGTCACCGTCTGCTGCTTGACCGGCGCCGCGCCGGAGCCGTTGTCCGTCTGGTCGTCCGAGCCGCCGCAGCCCGCCAGCGCGACGCCCGCGATGCCCGCGATGACCATGTGCCGCTTCCACTGCCATATCCCTTGCATTGCTGTCTCCTGTGGTTTCGTTGCTGATGGTTGTGCACTGGAGGGCATGCTGAGCACGCGCCAGCCGACACCGATGAGCCGGCTCGTTCAGCCCGCGCCCGTTCGGTCACTCGTCACGCCGACCATGCACGACCGCGGTCTATCTCCGGTCTATTGCGCAGCCGCCGGAGCTCCGACGACGCGCCCGTGGCGCCGGCGGTCATCCGTCGTGGTTCATCGCCGGTGACCGTTGCCGTGCGCGGTCTATCGGTGCCGACGCAGCTCCTGCGGAGGCCTTGCCGCGGCTGGAGGGTGCAGCTAGCGTTCGTCACTCGTGGCCCTGCGGACCGAGATCCGTCTCCTCGGACCGGTCGAGCTGACGGTCGGTGGCGAGCCGGTCACGCTTGGCGGCACCAAGCAGCGCGCCGTTCTTGCGATGCTCGCGCTGGCCGCGAATCAGTCCGTGTCGGCCGACCGGCTGATGGACGGGCTGTGGGAGGATCGGCTTCCGGCGAGCGCGCCGAAGATGGTGCAGCACTACATCTGGCAGCTGCGCAAGGCGTTGCCAGCGAGCGCCGACGCCGAGATCGTCACGCGCGGGCGCAGCTATGAGCTGAGGATCGACGAGGACGAGATCGACGTGCGGCGCTTCCGCCGGCTGCTCGCGACGGCGAACGCCGGAAGCGCGAACGGCGAGCGTCGCGCCGCGCTGGAACTGTGGCACGGCGACCCGCTCGCCGACGTCGCCGACGAGCCGTTCGCCGCCGCCGAGATCCGCGAGCTGGAGACGTTGCGGCTCGACGCGCTCGAGCAGCTCGCGGAGGACGACCTTGTCGAGGGGCGCGTGCGTGAGGCCCTGGACCGCATCGACCAGCTGGTGTCATCTGACCCACTGCGCGAGCGGGCCCATGCGCTGCGCATGCTTGCGCTGTACCGCGCGGGGCGCCAGTCCGAAGCGCTCGGCGCCTTTCGAAGCGCCCGGGAGACGCTCCTCGAGGAGCTGGGTGTGGAGCCCGGAAGCGAGCTGCGACGCCTCCAAGCCGCGATCCTGCGACAGGATCCGGACCTCGAGCCGCGGCGTCTGACGCGATCACTGCCCCAGCAGCTGGTCGTGCGTGGCGTGCCGCCCCTCAGCGGGCGGGATGCGGAGCGCGCCGGGCTCATGGCGATCTGGGAGCGGGCGCGCGCCGGACGCGGGGGAGCCGTCGGCGTGGTCGGCGCGGCCGGGATGGGAAAGACCCGATTGGCTGCCGAGCTCGCCGCCGAGGCCGCCCGCCACGGCGCATCGGTGCTGTACGCCGCTGCTGCTGACGCGCCTGGAGAGATCGAGGCCAACGCCACCGCGGCGGCCACCGCGGAGCGCGCCACGTTGTTCGTCGTCGACGACATCGATCGCTGTGGCGCGGATGTGTTCACGGCGCTAGCGCGCGTTGCCGCGGAGGCGGCGGGTCGGCCCTTGCTCGTGCTGATGACCGCGGGCGACGCGGCGGCGCTGCCGCCCGCCGACGAGTTCGTTGTGCTGCTGCCGCTCGACGCAGACGCGGTGCGGCGGGTAGCGGCCTACTACGCGGTTGGCGACGCTGCCGCCGAGCTTCCGGTCAACGATCTTCTGACGCGATCGCGCGGCGTCCCGGGCGAGCTGCTCCGACTCGCGGCGGGGTGGGCCCGAGACGACGCGGCGCGCCGGGTGAAGGCCGCGGCCTCCGAGCTTGCCCACGGCGGCGTCGGGCTTCGCAGCGCCCAAGCCGCCGTCACCGCGTCCGTGCTCGAGCTGCAGCGCGCGTCTGAGCAGGCACGTGCGACGTCCGCTCGCGAGGGGTTCGCCGGCGTCATGACGTGTCCGTATCAGGGACTGGCCGCCTTCGATGTGAATGACGCCGAACGGTTCTTCGGGCGCGAGCGTCTCGTCGCTGCGCTGGTAGCGCGCCTCGCCACCGCTCCGGCGCTGGCGCTCGTCGGCGCGTCGGGAAGCGGCAAGTCGTCGGTGTTGCGGGCCGGGCTGATACCCGCGCTCGCCGCCGGTGTGCTGCCGGGCAGCGATACCTGGCAGCGGCGGATCGTGCGCCCGGGTACTGACCCGCCGAGCAGCCTGCGGCGCGCGACCGATGCGCTGGACGGCGCAGCGCTTGTGGTCGTCGACCAGTTCGAGGAGCTCTTCACCGCCTGCCGGGAGGAAGCGCGACGCGAGGCCTTCGCGACGGAGCTTGCGAGACTTGCCGCCGGCGACCGCATCCACATCGTTGTGGCGGTCCGCAGCGATTTCTACGGTCACTGCGCGCGGTATCCCGAGCTGGCGTCCTTGCTGGCAGGCAACCAGCTGCTCGTCGGGCCGATGGGCCGCCACGAGCTGCGCCGGGTGATCGAAGGACCGGCAGAGCGTGTCGGGCTCTCCGTCGAGCCGGAGCTGATCGACGCCCTGGTGGCCGAGGTGGAGGGGGAGCCCGGCGGGCTGCCGCTGCTCTCCACCGCGCTGGCCGAGCTGTGGGAGCGCAGCGATCGCCGACAGCTGCGGTTGGCCGATTATGAGGACGCCGGAGGCGTGCGTGGATCGGTCGCGCGTCTGGCCGAGGCCGCCTACGCCGGGCTGCCGGAGCAGCACCGCGACGTAGCGCGCGCGGTGTTGCTGCGTCTGGCCGACGTGGATCCGGGCGGGACGGCGGTCCGCCGCCGAGCCAGCCACGAGGAGTTCGACGGGGCGGCGGCCGACGTCGTGGCCGCGCTGGCCGACCGGCGGCTGCTCACGCTTGACGAGCGGTGGGTGGAGATTGCTCACGAGGCGCTGCTGCGGGAGTGGCCACGGCTGCAGCAGTGGCTCGCCGAGGACTCCGAGCACCGCCGCACGAGGCACCGGCTCGCCGACGCCGCCCGCTCCTGGCGCGCCGCCGGCTGCGATGAGAGCGAGCTTTACCGCGGCGCGCGGCTGGCCGCGGCGCTCGAGTGGAGCGCGCGGCACCGTGACGAGCTGAGTGACGATGAGCGCGCCTTCCTGAACGGCTCGCGCTCTGCGAGCGAGCGGACGACGCGGCGGCTGCGCGTGCTGCTGGCCGCGTCGGTGGTGGCGCTGGCAGTCGCGATCGCTGCCGGCGCGGTGGCGCTCGGGCAGCGCGGCGCGGCGCGTGACGAGGCGCGCGTGGCCGAGGCGCAGCGACTCGGGGCGGAAGCCCTCACCGGCGGCGCCCTAGATCGGTCGCTGCTCCTGGCGCGCCAGGCCGTCGAGCTCCACGAGGCTTCCGCCACGCGCGGCAACCTTCTCGCTGCGCTGCTGCGCAGCCCGGCGGCCATCGCCGTGGCCGAGGGCGACGGTCACCGCATGCTGACCGTGGACGCAGCGCCGGATGGCCGCTTGTTCGCGGCGGGCGATAACCACGGGCACGTCCTGGTGTTCGACGCGGCGACGGGGCGCCGCGTCGGCCGCTACTCCGTCGCGGGCCCCGCGTTCACCGTGCGCTTCAGCCCCGACGGCCGACTGATGGCCGTGCCGCACGGAGAGCACGTCGACATCGTCGATGCGGCCACGCTGCGCCGAGTGCGACGCCTCTCAGCCGGGGCCGGCACCTACATCGAGCGCGTCGCCTTCTCGCCCGACGCCAAGACGCTGGCCGCCGACTACGCGGCCATGGACCGCAGTGGCGGTCCTGGGCGAGGCCTGCTGCTGAGGTGGAACGTCGAGACCGGCCGCCGGCTCGGGCCCCCGACGCCGATCACGGAGCAGGGCATCGCGCTCATCGGCTACACCGAGGCGGGCACGCTCGTCACCTCAAGCGAGGACGACCGGGCGATCGTCGTACGCGACGCCGCGACGCTGGCGACCCTGCGGCGCTTCCAGGGAGGGACATGGGCCGCCGCGATCAGTCGTGACGGCCGGCGCATGGCGCTGGGCGCAGTGAACGGTTCGGTGCGCCTCGTGGATCTGCGCACGGGTGCGGTTCGTCCTCTCTCCGCGGGACATGCGGCGGAGGTGCTCGAGGTGCGCTTCAGCCCCGACGGGCGCCGGCTGCTGTCGGCCGGCGACGACGGGCGCGTGCTGGTGTGGGACGTCGCCCGGGGGGAGCTCCTCGAGACCTTGCAGGGCCACGCGGGCCGGGTCCGCGGCGTCGCCGTCGGCGCGGGGGGCAGGCTCGCCTACAGCGCCGGGTTCGACGGTCGCCTCATCACCTGGGATCTGGCCGGCGCCAAGCGCCTCGGCCGCCCGTTCCGGGGCGGCCCCGGCAACGCGGATCATCCACATCCCGCGGTCTCGCCTGACGGGGCTGCCTTCGCCGTTCCCGACCAGCGCGGGGTCGTGCGCGTGTTCGACAGCCGCACGCTGCGCGTGCGCAGCCACCTCGCGACACGGGGTCACGGCGCGGCGACCGGCGCGGCCTTCGCGCGCAGGGGGACGGTGCTGGCGGTGACGCACGCCGACGGCACGGTCGCGTTTTGGGACACAGCCGCAGGGCGGCCGCTGGGTGAGCCCGTACGCGCCCACCGGGGAGCGGCGCTCGCGCCCGGCTTCAGCGCCGACGGCCGGCGTCTGGTCACGGCCGGTGAGGATGGCAAGGTGCGGCTGTGGGACGCCCGCCGCCGCGTACCGATCTCCGCTGCCGCTGCCGCCGGCATGATCGCGGACGTCGCGATCAGCGCGGACGGTCGTACCGTGGTGGCGTCGACGATGGGGGAGGCGATGCAGGGCAGGCTGGAGACGTTCGCGGCGCCCACCCTCCGACGCATTCGGCAGCGCTCCGTACCCGCACCCCGCTGGGGCCGGTACTCCGCTGACGGCCGTCTCTTCGTGCGAGGCGACGACGAGGGCGGCGTCGAGGTGCTTGAGGCGCGAACGATGCGTCGGCGGCTGCAGATCCCACGCGCGCACGCGGGGTTCGTCATCAGCGCGGATGCCGACCCGACCGAAAACGTGCTCGCCACAGCGTCCACGGACGGGACCACCAGGCTCTGGAACCTTCGCACGGGCCGCCCGATCGGCTCTCCGCTCCCGGGAGTGCCCAACCGCTGGGTGGCGGCACGCTTCACTGCCGCAGGCCGATATCTCGTTGCGGTCTACGACGACGGGCGCGCCTGGCGTTGGGACATGCGCCCAACGGCCTGGAAGGCCCACGCCTGCCGCGTCGCGGGACGATCGTTGACGCGAGAGGAGTGGCGCGAGGTTCTCCCGGGCCGTGACTTCTCGCCGACCTGCAAGTGACGCGCGGAGATGGTCCAGGCGCGCCGTGGCTCGCGACACATCACCCCCCAGAACGACGAACGGCCCCCCGTGGTTCGCGTATGGCCTGTTCGGCCGGGCGCGAGGGGGACCGTCGTCTTTTCTCGTCGAGTAGCTCGATCTAGCGCTTGAGCTTGAGCTTCGTGTTTTCGGAGTCCTGGTTCTTGTAAACGTCGACGGCGATCGTGCCGACGGACATCCGGGCGTCCCTGACCTTGCCGAGCGTGCGCTGCGCGGCGCGCGAGACGCGGATGGTGACCGTGAGCTTGCCGGCCTTGCGGTAGCCGAGCACGATCTGCGGGATCTTGATGAGCTTCTTGGAGATCTTCGCCGTCTTCTGACCCTTCTTCGCCTTGATCGCGGCACCCGGGCGCACGTTGCTCTTGATGGCGACGATGCCGGGCTCGTTCGTCTTGATCTCGACCTTCATCCTGCCGGTCTTGCCCACCTGCTTGAGCTTGGAGAGGACCGTGACGGTCGAGCGCGGCGCGCTGGCGTCGAGCAGGATCTGGCCGCCGGGGCCGACCTGGCCGCCGGAGAGGACGATGGAGTTCGCGGCGCCGGGGACGGTGCTGCTGTTGGCCAGCAGCGTCCCGAGCAGGGAGTTGAGCACGTCGTCGGGCAGCAGGCCGCTGCCGCCGCCGATGACGCCGCCCAGGGTCTGGTCGACGACGCCGGTCACGCTGTCCTGGACGCCGCCGATGACGCCGCCGACGGTGCCGGTGACGCCGGTGATGACGCCGCCGGTGCCGGGGAGGACGCCGTTGACGACGCCGCCGAGCGTGGCGCCGGTGCCCGTGACGAGCGATCCGACGTTCGGCACGACCGCGTCGAGCAGGCCGGCCTGAGCGGGCGAGGCGGCGACCGCCGTGCCGGCGCTGAGTGCACCGATGGTGAGAAGCGCGCTGACGCGCCGCGAGCGAAGGGTGGGCATGTGTGCCCATTCGGCACAAGCGCGCCATTGCTTGACCCCCTGCCAGACTGGCGGTCGCATGATCGACCGCGCCGACGCCCTCGCCGCCCTCGCCGAAGAGCAGTTCGACGTCGTCGTCGTCGGCGGCGGGATCACGGGCGCCGGCGTTGCCCTGGACGCCTCCACGCGCGGCTACAGCGTCGCCCTCGTCGAGCGCGCGGACTTCGCGGTCGGGACGTCGAGCCGCTCGTCGAAGCTCGTGCACGGCGGGCTGCGCTACCTGCAGAACTTCGACCTCGGTCTCGTGCGCGAGGCGCTGCTCGAGCGCCAGCTCATGGTCATGCTGGCGCCGCACATCGTCCACCCGCTGCCGCTCGTCGTTGCGGCATTCGACGGGGCGTCGCCGAGCCGCAAGATCGGCGTCGGGCTGAACCTCTACGACGTGATGTCCGTCGAGCGGCGCGGCCGTTCGCGCCCTCGCCCGCGGCCGCGCCGCGGACGCAACGCCGATCCGGGGCAGGAGCTGGCCGGCGACTTCGCGGCCTGGAGCCCGGAGCGCCACCGCGTGATCTCCGGCGAGGAGGTGCTGGAGCTCATCCCCGCGCTCGCGCCGCGTGAGCCGACCTCCGGCTATCTGTTCTACGACTGCCAGACCGACGACGTGCGGCTCGTGCTGACCGTCCTCGGCGAGGCCGAGCGCTTCGGCGCGGTCTGTGCCAACCGCCTCGACGTCACCGAGCTCGTGCGCGACGACGCCGGCCGTGCGGCGGGCGTGAAGGTGCGCGACGGGCTGGGCGGCGACGAGTTCGTCGTGCGGGCGTCGAACGTCGTCAACGCGACCGGCGTATGGGCCGACCGCCTGCGCCCCGGCGAGCTGCACGACGAGGCCGAGGTTCCGCGCATCCGGCCCAGCCGCGGGACGCACATCACGCTGCGCCACGAGGACCTGCCGCTCGCCGGCGGCGGCGCGATCGTGCCGGCCGGCGGCGGGCGCTCGATCTTCGCGCTGCCGTGGCTCGGGCGCACGCTGCTGGGCACGACGGACAACGACTACGAGGGCGAGCTCGACGGCACCCACCACGTGCCACCGTCGGAGGAGGACGTGACCTACCTGCTCGCCGCGGCGAACGAGTACTTCGACACGTCGCTGCAACCCGGCGACCTGACCGGCGCCTACGCGGGCGTGCGGCCGCTGATCACGTCGGGCGACCCGAAGAAGTCCGTCGACATCTCGCGCAAGGCCGAGCTGTACGAGACGTCGAGCGGGATGGTGACGATCACCGGTGGCAAGCTCACGACATGGCGGCGGATGGCGAAGATGGCGGTCGACCGTCTCGTCGAGCGCGAGGCCCGCGACGCGCCGTGCCGCACGCACCAGATTCCGCTCGGGGCGTCCGTCGACCCGGCCTCGCTGCCGCGCGGCGACGGGGTGCCGGAGGCGGCCTACGCCGCTCTGGCCAGCCGCTACGGCTA
>DASZDB010000371.1:0-8369 GCA_035942495.1 Solirubrobacteraceae bacterium | reverse complement strand
GTTCTCGCCGGCCTCGGCCTCGGCGCGATCGGCTACTCGGCGCAGGCCGGGCTGTTCTTCTCCGCGCTGCGCCACATCGACGTGTCGCTGACGTCGCTGCTGCTCTACACGTACCCCGCCCTCGTCTTCTGCGGGGCCGTCGCGCTGCGCCGCGAGCACGTCACGCGTTGGAAGGCGCTGGCGCTCGTGCTCGCCAGCGTGGGCGCAGCGCTCGTCCTGCTCGGCGGCGGGACCGGCGGCCTGGAGGCGACCGGCGTGGCGCTGGCGCTCGGCGCCGGCGGCGCCTACGCGGCCTACATCCTCGTCGCCGAGGGCGTCGTCGCGCGGCTGGATGCATTCCTGCTCACCGCCCTGATCGCCACCGGCGCGGCGGCGACGTTCCTCACCGCCGGGCTGATCGGCGGCACGCTCGCGTTCACCGCCGGCGGCTGGATCTGGATCGCCGCGATCGCGCTGTTCTCCACCGTCCTGCCGATCGTGACCTTCCTGCTCGGCATGGAGCGCGTCGGCGCGGCGACGGCGTCGATCCTCTCGACGGTCGAGCCCGTCGTCACGGTCGGCCTCGCCGTCGCGATCTACAGCGAGTCGCTCGGCGTCGCGCAGATCCTCGGTGGCGTGCTCGTGCTGGCCGCGGTGATCGCGCTGCAGGCACGTGCCACGCGGACCCCGCCCGCGGCGGTAGGTTCTGCGGGTGTCCCTCCCGCTCACGCCGCCCCTGCTGCCCCAGCTCGCACGTCCGCGTGCGAGCCTGCCCGAGGGTGAGGGCTGGGCCTACGAGCCCAAGTGGGACGGCTTTCGCACGATTGTCTTCGTCGACGGTGACGAGACCTACCTCCAGTCGCGTAACGGCAAGCCGATGTCGCGCTACTTCCCGGAGGTGACGTTCCCGGCCGGGCGCTACGTCATCGACGGCGAGCTGATAGCCGCATCGTTCGACACGCTCGGCCAGCGCATCCACCCGGCGGCGTCGCGCATCGCGCGGCTGGCCGAGGAGACGCCGGCGCGCTTCGTCGCCTTCGACGTGCTGGCCGTCGAGGACGAGGTCCTGATGCAGTGCTCCTACGAGGAGCGCCGCCGCGTGCTCGAGGGGATCGACGGCCTCGAGCTCACGCCGGTGGAGAGCACCGCCGACGGAGCGCAACGCTGGCTGCACGAGGAGGAGGGCGTCATCGCCAAGGAGCTCGCCGCGCCGTACTGCCCGGGCGAGCGGCGCGGGATGGTGAAGATCAAGCGCGTGCGCACGATCGACGCCGTCGTGATGGGCTGGCGGCCGGGCAAGAAGGAGGACACGGTCGGCGCGATCATCCTCGGGCTCTACGACGAGGAGGGCCGGTTGCGCGAGATCGGTCATTCGAGCGGGTTCACCGCCAAGCGCAAGGTCGAGCTCGTCGAGGAGCTGCGGCCCTACGAGACCGGCGAGCGCGGTAGCGGCGAGGCGTCGCGCTGGACGCACGGCCGCGAGCTCGAGTGGGTCGCGCTGCGACCGGAGCTCGTCGTCGAGGTGACCTTCGACCACGTCTCCGACGGGCGCATCCGGCACGGCACGAAGGTCCTGCGCTGGCGCGACGACAAGCCGCCGACGGAGTGCCTGATCGCGCAGCTGCACTCCTGATCGCCCCGTCGCCGGCGTCGTAGCACGTCCCAGCGTGGCGCTGACACATTCGTCCACGCGCCAAATGCCTGGGGTGCCTCCCTAGTGCGCGGACGGCCCGGCGGCCGCACGATGCCCTTCTTCGTGTGAGCACGTCCGCATCTCCAGGGTGCTCATGCGATTCGGGGTGGTAGGCAAGTCGTAGTCGACCCCACCGCCGGCCGGAGCTGCGCGCCGGCGGTGGGGTCCTACGACGGCGCCCGCAGACGCGCTACGTGTCCGAGCGGGCCTTCGACGGCTGCACGCGCTTGGGCTCGCCCGCCTGCTTGGCGAAGTGCGGCGGCCACGGCGCATCGCCGAGCCCGCCCGCCTCGTCACGGCGGGCGAGGTCGAGCAGGCCGTCGAGGCGCCCGGCGTGGTCGTCCATGTCCGCCGCGGGATCGCCGAGCTTCTCGATGCGCTCAGGGACGGTGTCCAGGCGCAGGTCCTCGGGCTCGACGTCGGCCACCTCGTCCCAGCGCAGCGGTGCCGAGACGCGCGCATCGGGCACGGGCCGGACGGAGTAGGCGCTGGCGACGGTGCGGTCGCGCGCGTTCTGGTTGTAGTCCAGAAAGACGCCGACGCGCTGCTCCTTCCACCACTTGCTCGTCGCCTTGCCGGGCATCCGGCGCTCGATCTCGCGCGCGAGCGCGAGCGCCGCGCGGCGCACCTCCGTGAACGTCCACTCGGGCTCGATGCGCACGTTGACGTGGATCCCGCGCGAGCCCGAGGTCTTCGGATAGCCGCGCAGCCCCATCTCGGTCAGCAGCTCGTTCACCGCGAGCGCGACCCGGCGGATGTCGTCCCACGGCACGCCCGGCGTCGGGTCGAGGTCGATGCGCAGCTCGTCGGGATGGTCGAGGTCGGCGCGCCGCACCGGCCAGGGGTTCCAGTCGATGTTCGAGAGGTTGACGGCCCAGATGAGGTGCGCGGCGTCGTTGGGCACAAGTTCGGTCGCGCTTCGGCCGCTCGGAAACGACACCGTCGCGGTCTGCAGCCACTCCGGGCGCTTCTCGGGGACGCGCTTCTGAAAGAAGAAGTCGCCGGTGATGCCGTCGCGCCAGCGCTTGAGCGTCGTCGGGCGCTCGCGCAGGTGGTTCACGGTCGCATCGGCGACGCGCAGGTAGTACTCGGCGAGGTCGAGCTTCGTGATCGGCGGGTGCGACGGGGTCCTCGGAAAGTAGACCTTGCTCGGGCTGGAGAGGCGGATCTCGCGGCCCGCCGCCTCGAGCGTCGTGTACTCGGTCTTCGCCATGGGGAGAGGATGTCAGCGCGGGGCGCTGCGGCATGGGTGAGCAGTTGCGCGCCGCCCTAGGGGTGAGTCGGATAAGCCTCGGCCGACGAGGCTGACTCGACACACCCCCTCCGATCGCCTGTCCTGTAGTCCTAGAGGCGCGGTGCCCGTCCGTCCCCCCGTCCTCGTCGCACCCGACGCCTTCGGCGGCGACCTGCGCGCGCCCGTCGTCGCGGCGGCGATCGCGCGGGGGCTGGAGCGCGCGGGCGTGACGCCGCTGCCCGAGCTGTGCCCGGTCAGCAGCGGCGGACGCGGGACGATCGAGGCGCTGCTGCCGGCGCTGGGCGGCGAGACCGGTGACGGCTTCGCGCTGATCGAGGACGGCGGGACGGCGATCGTCGAGCTCGCCGCGCCGGCGCAGAAGACCGGCGAACGGCTGGCCGCCGCCGCGGCCACCGGCGCGGCCGTCGTGCTGCTGGCGGCCGCAGGCGCCGGAGCCGCTGGCGCACGTGACCATGCGGCGGCGCTGCTCGCGGCTATCCCCGAGCACGGCGGCCTGGGCGCAGCCGCGCTCGTGGTCCTCTGCGACGTGCGCGAGCCCGGCGCGCTGGCCGCGCACCTGCGCGACTGCGGCGGGGCGCGGCTCGTCGCGGGCGCGCCGTTCGTGCTCGAGGCGCTCGACTTCGACGTGCGCATGCGCGCCGCCCGTGCGGTCGTGGTCGGGGAGGAGCGCCTGGAGCGCGCGACGCTACGCGGACGCGTCGTCGGCGAGATCGCGACCCGCGCGCGCCAGGCCGGCGTTCCGTGCCACGCGATCACCGCGTACGACGCGATCGACCGCTTCGACGCCCGCATCCTCGACCTGCAGGCGATCATCGAGGCGACGACGATCGCCGAGCTCGAGGCCGCGGGCGAGGCGCTGGCCGTATACCTGTAGCTCTAGCCTGCGCGAATGCACCGGACATGCGCGGCGATGCTCGGCGCGGCGGCCCTGGCGATCGCAGGATGCGGCGGCGGCGAGGACGATAGGAGCGAGCCCGGCACCGAGCCCCTGACGAAGGCGCCGTTCATCGCGCGGGCAGACGCGATCTGCCGCGAGGTCAAGCAGGCCCAGCGGCCGCACACCCAGCGCATCCAGACGGTGTCGCGCGGCGCCGACGCCCTGCGGAAGGTCGCGCCGCTCCTCGAGGCCGCACTGGCGGAGGCACGCAAGGGCCGCCAGCGACTGCAGACCCTGCGCGCGCAGGCGCCGCGCGAGGACCGCGCGACGCTCGACGCCTACTTCGCCGCCGCCGATCGGCTGCTGGCCGCGGCCGCGCGGCTCGCGCAGGCCGCGCGCGCAGACGACCGCGCCGCCGGCCGCCGACTCGCCGACACGGCTGACGCGCTGAGCGCCGACGAGCAGCGGCTGGCCGGCGAGTACGGTCTCGAGGACTGCGGCGACGTCTTCTAGTAAAGGCCCGGTGTGGCGGATCACTCGCGTCCCGCGCGACTCATTCGCCGCACCCGTCAGGAGGCGCTGCCGCGCGCGCCGCCGGCGAACCGCGCCGCCAGCACCTCGCAGCGCTCGACGAGTTCGGGCGGCTCGTGGATCTCGAAGTCGACGCCGAGCATCCCGATCCGCATCGCCAGCCAGTCCAGCGAGTCGTCGCTCGTGCGGTACGTGCAGCGCTGCTCGTCGATTGCCTCGACCGTACCCCAGAGGTACGGCCGGCGCTCGAGCTCGGCGGCGGGGGCGCGCAGCGTCACCGTGGCCTGGAAGCGCGATGGCGCGGCGCGCAGCCCGGCCGCGACGAACGCCGCGGCGTCCTTCGCGGGCAGCGTGCGCGTCTCGAAGCGTCCCCCGGCGGGCGCGGGACGCTCGAGGCGGTCCATGCGAAACGTGCGCCAGTCCTCGCGGTCGCAGTCCCACGCGACGAGGTACCAGCGCCGCCCGAGGTTGACGAGGCTGTGCGGCTCGACGACGCGGCGGCTCTCCTCCGCCTCGCGGCTGCGGTAGGCGAAACGCACGCGCTCATGATCGCGGCACGCGCCGGCGATCGTCGTCAGTGCCTGCGGGTCGACCATCGGGCCGCTCGCGGGCAGCGTCGCGAGCGCCGAGCCCAGCGCGTTCACGCGCCGGCGCAGGTGCGACGGCAGCACCTGCTCGAGCTTGACGAGCGCGCGGATCGCGGTCTCCTCGATGCCCGTGACCGACGCGCCCGCCGCCGTCCGCAGTCCCACCGCGATCGCCACGGCCTCGTCGTCGTCGAGCAGCAGCGGAGGCATCGCCGTGCCGGCGTGCAGGCTGTAGCCTCCGGCCGGGCCGGTGGTCGCGTCCACCGGATAGCCGAGATCCCGCAACCGCTCCACGTCGCGGCGGATCGTGCGGCCCGACACGCCGAGCCGCTGCGCGAGCTCGTTGCCGGGCCAGTCGCGCCGCGTCTGCAGCAGCGACAGCAGCTTGAGGAGGCGGCCCGAGGTCTCGGTCATCGTGCCTCGAACGATCGCAGAAGTTCAGGCCAGAACCTGGCCTAAACCACGCATAGGGTCCCCGCCATGCCGACGAGAACGGAAGAGCCGATGACGGAAGCGAGAACGCAGGCGAGCGTCGAGTCCGACCTCGCGATCCGTGTGCGCGGTCTGAGCAAGTCCTTTGGCGACGTGCGCGCGCTCGACGGTGTCGACCTCGAGGTGGCGCAAGGGACGGTGATGGGCCTGCTCGGCCCCAACGGCGCCGGCAAGACGACCGCGGTGCGCGTCATGGCGACGCTGCTGGCACCCGACGCCGGCGAGGTCTGCGTCGCCGGGCTGGACGTCGTGAAGGACGCTGTCAAGGTGCGCGAGCGGATCGGCCTGGCCGGCCAGTACGCCGCGATCGACGAGAACCTCACGGGCCTGGAGAACCTCGTCATGGTGGGCCGCCTGTACGGGATGAAGCGCGGCCCGGCGACCACCCGCGCCCGCGAGCTGCTGGACCGCTTCGGCCTCAACGAGGCGGCGGGTCGGCCCGCGAAGACATACTCGGGCGGCATGCGCCGCCGGCTCGACCTCGGCGCGGCGCTCGTCGCCAAGCCGCCGGTCCTCTTCCTCGACGAGCCGACGACCGGCCTGGACCCGCGCAGCCGCCTCGACCTCTGGACGGCGATCGAGGAGCTCGCCGCCGAGGGGCGCACCGTCCTGCTGACCACGCAGTACCTCGACGAGGCCGACCGCCTCGCGGACACGATCGCGGTTATCGACCGCGGCCGCGTGATCGCCAACGGCACGCCGGACGAGCTGAAGGACCGCGTCGGGGGCGAGCGCCTGGAGGTGCGGCTGACCGCGCGCGCCGACGCGCAGGCGGCGGTGCGCGCGCTGAGGCCGCTCTCCGAGGAGGCGCCGCACTGCGCAGGCGAGACCGTGGCCGTCGGCGTGCGGCGGCGGGCGGGGATGATCGTCGAGGCCGTGCGCCGGCTCGACGAGGCGGGCGTCGGCGTCGACGACGTCACGCTGCGCCGGCCGACGCTCGACGACGTGTTCCTGTCGCTCACCGGCCACGTGGCGGAGGGTGATACCGAGGGCGAGCCGGCAGTTGAGGAGGCGGCGGTATGAGCCGGATGGTGACCGACACGATGATCGTCGCCGAGCGCAACCTCGTGCGCCTCACGCGCGCGCCCGACCTGCTGCTCGCGTTCACGGTGCAGCCCGTGATGTTCGTGCTGCTGTTCGTCTACGTGTTCGGCGGCGCGATCCTCGTGCCTGACTTCTACGACAGCTACGCGGCGTTCCTGCTGCCCGGGATCATCGTCCAGAACATCGCCTTCGGCGGGTTCGTGACCGCGCTCGGGCTCAACGAGGACCTGCACAAGGGCCTGATCGATCGCTTCCGCTCGCTGCCGATGGCGCGCTCGGCGGTGCTCGCCGGACGCACGCTGTCCGACGTCGTGACAAACGCGCTGTCGGTGACCGTCCTGCTCGTCACGGGGATCATCATCGGTTTCTCGTTCGACGCGAGCCTCATCGAGATCATCGGCGGGTTCGGGCTGCTGCTGCTGTTCGGCTACGCGTTCTCGTGGATCTTCGCGCTGCTCGGGCTGATCGTCTCGTCGCCGGAAGCGGCGAACTCGCTCGGCTTCATCGCGGTGTTCCCGCTGACGTTCATCTCGTCGGCGTTCGTGCCGGTCGAGTCGATGCCGGCGGGGCTGCAGTGGGTCGCGGAGCTCAACCCGTTCACGATCGTCGTCGACGCGCTGCGCTCGCTGTGGGTCGGGGCGCCGGCCGGCAACAGCGTCTGGGGCGCCGTCGTCTGGTCGCTCGTGATCATCGCGGTGTTCGCCCCGCTCGCGGTGTCGCGCTATCGGCGCGCCGCCGGCAGCTGAAAACCGGCCTGGCCGGCGCGACGCGGCTGCGCGCTGCGGGTCTGGCCGGTCACACTCGACCGGGGTCGTGGCACTACGGAGCATGAGAACCAAGCAGCAGCCGCTCGCCACACGCGACGGCTTCGCGCAGGCCTACGACCGGCACGCCCGCTCGATCCTGTTCTTCCTGGCGCGGCGAACCTGCGATCCGGAGACGGCCATGGATCTCGCCGCGGAGACGTTCGCCCAGGCCTTCGAGTCGCGGCGGCGCTTTCGCGGCAAGACCGACGAGGATGCCGCCGCCTGGTTGTTCGCGATCGCGCGCAACGTGCTCTCGCGCTACGTGCGGCGCGGCACGGCCGAGCGGCGGGCGCTGACCCGCCTCGGACTCGAGGTTCCGTCGCTGGAGCCGGAGGATCTCGGCCGCGTCGTCGAGCTCGCGGGACTCGACGAGCTGCGCGGCGCGGTCGCCCGCGAGTTGGGCGCGCTGACTCACGAGCATCGCGAGGCGCTGCAGCTACGCGTCGTCGAGCAGCTCGCCTACGACGACATCGCCGAGCGGCTGGCGATCAGCGAGCCGGCGGCGCGGGCGCGCGTCTCGCGCGCCCTGCGCACGATCGGCCGCGCGCTCGACCCTAAGCCGACGATCCAGGAGAGGCTCACATGACCCCGCAGCGCACATCGACCGGCATCGCCGCGTTGGACGAGCTCGGCCGACGAATGGACGCCGTCGTGGAGCCGCCCCGCCTGCGGCGGCTGCGACCGCGGCGCTGGGCGGCGCTCGCCCTCGGTGTGCTCGCGGTGGTGGCGACGCCGGCGCTCGCGGCGGTCGTCTTCGATCGCCCAGAACGCGTCGAGGACGCGCTCCCCGAGGTCGCCGCCGCGATCGACCGCGACGATCCCGCGGCGACCGGCCGGGCGCTGGCGCAGCTCGGATATCGCGTGCAGTGGACGCTCATCACCGACAATCCGGCCCGTGGCCGCGACGGCGCGTCGCCGACCCGGTGGCGCGCCGTCACAGCGCCGCCGGCCGGCACCGAGATCCTGTCGGTGTCCGACAAGGACGGCGGCCTCACGGTCGACCGCGACACCCGCGAGCTGCAGATCGAGGTCGCGCCGGTCGGCTCGGACATCCTGGCCACGCATCGCTGACGCGGGGTCGCGCCACCGGCGCCGCGGGTAACTG
>DASZDB010000370.1:0-1860 GCA_035942495.1 Solirubrobacteraceae bacterium | reverse complement strand
GTCGGCGTGATGGCCGCGCCGACGGCCGCGGCGAAGCCGGCTGGGAAGAAGCACGGCGGAACGTCTGAGCACAAGGCCGTCGACATCGCTCCCGGTCAGATGAAGAAGGCGGCTGCGGCCACCGTCTCGGCGCTGGCGGCGCTCGTGCGCCAGGCGGCGGAGCGGTCCGCGACCGCGGAAGCGAAGCCCAAGAGGAACGTCGTCAAGCCGTCGAAGGAGGCGCGCAAGGCGGCCAAGCGTGCCGCGGCCACCGCTGCGGCGCCGACGCCGCCCGCGGTCATCGCACCGGCGGCGGTGACCGCGCCGGCGATCCCGTCCCCGGGCGCGGCGCCGCCCGCGGTCGCTTCACCGACGCCGTCGACGCAGACCCCGCGAACCACCTCTGACTCCGCCGCGACGGCAGGGCGGCGCGAGCGATCAGCGTCGCGGGGGAGCACCGCGACGCCACGCACGTCCTCGCGCCCGGCGGCCGCGGCCGATCCGCCGCGTGCCGCGGCGAGCACGGCGGCGACGAGCCCGGCTGCCCGGCGCGAACGCCCAGCGACGCGTGAGGACGCCACCGCCACCGACGCTGCCGACTCGCCGCTGACGCGAACCGTCGTGCGGGTGCTCGAGGTCGTCCCCGCCCAACTGCGCGCCGCGCTCGCCGCGCTGGCCGGCCTCGGCCTGCTGCTGGGCGCCGCCGCCGCCGTGCAGACGGTCCGCCGCCGGCGCCTGGAGCGCCAGCGCCGCACGCTGCTCGCCGACGTCGGCGTCCTGCAGTCCGCGCTGCTGCCGCAGCTGCCCGAGCGGATCGGCGGCGCTCACGTCACGGCGGCGTACCGGCCCGCGGAGGGGCTGGCCGCGGGCGGCGACTTCTACGACGCCTTCGAGCTGCCCGGCGGCCGGACCGGCGTGCTCGTCGGCGACGTCGCCGGCCACGGACGCGCGGTCGTCCCGCTCACCGCGCTGGTCCGCTACAACGTGCGCGCCTACCTCGAGGCCGGCCTCTCCCCCCGCTCGACCGTGCACGTGGCCGCGAACGTGCTCGCGCCGCACCTCGGCGAGCTTCAGGTCACGCTCGTGGTCGCGATCTTCGACCCCGGGACCGGCCGCCTCACCTATGCGTGCGCCGGCCACGCGCCGCCGCTGCTGCTCGGCGACACGCGCGCGCCGGTCACCACCTGCTCGTCGCCGCCGCTCGGGGCGGGCGGCGCGACTGGCCGGCGCCAGACGACGATCCCCTTCGCGCCCGGCGCGGTCGCGTGCCTGTACACCGACGGGCTGGACGAGGCGCCGCTGACCTACGGCCGCCTGGGACGCGACGGGGTCGCCGAGGAGCTGCGGGCGGTCGGCGCGCAGCCGCAGGCCGGCGACCTCATCGCCCGGATCGTGCGCCGCAGCCAGCGCCAGCCCGACGACATGGCGGCCTGCATCGTCACCGCGCTGCCCGGCGGCGCAGCAAGTTGGTCGCTGCGGCTCGAGGAGCTCGAGGTCGATCGCGCGATGCTGAGCAGCGGCTGGGCGCAGCGCTTCCTCGTAGCTTGCGGCGTGGAGCCGGCGCGCGGCAGCAGGGCGCTGCGCGAGGCGCACGCGATCATCGCGCGTTCCGGCACGGCGGTCGTCGAGGTGCGTGTCGGCGAGGCGCTGGCAGATGTCCGCGTGACCCCGCCCCCGGCGATCACGCTGCCGATCGCCGGCAGATCCGTCGAGTCCAGGACGGCCGAGGCGGCCTGAGTCGCCCCGCCGTCGGCGGGCCCTCAGCACGTTGTCCCGGTCGGCCGCCGGGCAATCCTTCGGATTTTCCTACGGGTGCTCCACGTCGCGGGAGCGCGGGCCGGAATCGAGGATCACGCCATGACCCGCGACGAAAGGAACGAC
>DASZDB010000369.1:0-1551 GCA_035942495.1 Solirubrobacteraceae bacterium | reverse complement strand
GCGATGCAGTTCGCCGACGGCTCCGCGAACTCAGGCGCGAGAGCGCACCCACGCGGCGGACGCCCTACACCGTCGCCGGCTCGGCGAGGTGCGGGTACAGCGGGTAGCGCTCGGCCAGCGCGCGCGTACGCTCCGACAGCGTCGTGACGTCGGCGTCCTCGAACGACCCGGTCAGCGCCTCCGCCATCACCTTGCCGATCTCGCGAAAGTCCTCGACCTGCAGGCCCCGCGTCGCCAGCGCCGGCGTGCCGATCCGCAGGCCCGACGTGACCATCGGCGGGCGCGGGTCGTTGGGGACCGCGTTGCGGTTGACCGTGATGCCGATCCGGTCCAGGCGCTCCTCGGCGTCGGGCCCGGCGAGCTCGGAGTCGCGCAGGTCGGCGAGCACGAGGTGCACGTCGGGGCCGCCGGTGAGGACGTTGACGCCGGCGGCCAGCAGCTCCTCGGCGACGGCGGCGGCGCCCGCACGCGTGCGCCGCTGACGCTCGCGGAACACCTCGGTGCCGGCGATCTTCAGCGAGACCGCCTTGCCGGCGATGACGTGCATGAGCGGGCCGCCCTGCTGGCCCGGGAAGACGGACGTGTTGATCTTCTTGGCGAACTCCTCGCGGCACAGGATCATGCCGCCGCGCGCGCCGCCGATCGTCTTGTGGATCGTCGTCGTGACGACGTCGGCGTGCGGCACGGGGCTGGGGTGCTCGCCCGCGGCCACGAGGCCCGCGAAGTGCGCCATGTCGACCATCAGGTACGCGCCGACGGAGTCCGCGATCTCACGGAAGCGCGCCCAGTCGAGCTGGCGCGGGTAGGCCGACCAGCCGCCGAGGATGAGCTTGGGCTTCGTCTCATAGGCGAGGCGGGCGAGCTCGTCCATGTCGACGCGCGAGTCCTCGTCGCGCACGCCGTAGGCGACGATGTCGTAGAGCTTGCCCGAGAAGTTGAGCTTCATCCCGTGCGTGAGATGGCCGCCGTGGTCCAGGCGCATGCCGAGGATGCGGTCGCCGGGGTCGAGCAGCGCCATGTACGCGGCGGCGTTGGCGGTCGCGCCACCGTGGGGCTGGACGTTGACGTGCTCGGCTCCGAAGAGCTCCTTGGCGCGCTCGATCGCGAGCTCCTCGGCCACGTCGACGTGCTCGCAGCCACCGTAGTAGCGCCTGCCCGGCAGCCCCTCGGCGTACTTGTTCGTCAGCGTCGAGCCCTGGCAGTCCATGACGGCCTGGGGAACGAAGTTCTCCGACGCGATCATCTCGAGCGTCGTCTCCTGCCGGCGGGCCTCGTCGCGGAGGACCTGCGCGATCTCCGGATCGACTTCGCTGACGGGCTTGGTGAAGTGATCCGGTCCCAGGGCGGTCATCGACCGGACGGTACCACCGGTCGCGGGCGCGGCGGGCGCGCGGCGCCGGCCGGCGGTCGCGTGTCTACGGAGCGCAGGGTCGCCTAAGCGCCGGCGACCGCGGACGCGTCCAGCAGCGTGAGTGCGTCGCAGCCCACGAATGCTGCTCCGAGCGGCTCACCCGCGCTGAGCAGCCGCGCCCAGAACGGGTCCGCCGTGGG
>DASZDB010000368.1:0-1543 GCA_035942495.1 Solirubrobacteraceae bacterium | reverse complement strand
GCACGCGTCGGGAGGATCGGGCGGCTGCAGCGGGTTGGGATGGCCGAGCATGCGGTGAATCGCCCGGTCGCCGTCGGCGTGGACCGCCTCTGCGTAAGCGATGACCTGCGGCCACGACAGCCCGCTCCGCCTCGAGCGCCGGTGGGTGCTCAAACGGGGCGCTCGGCTCGCGCTGAGCGTTCGCTACTTGTCGTCGGCCGCGATGGCCTCGCCCTCAGCGTCCTCGCCGTCTCCTTCTCCCGCCGCCCTGGCGATCTCATCTCGGCCGGAAATCTCGTCGTGATCGTCGCCGGGGGCCTGTTCCCGCTCGCGCGCGTCGCGGTCCTGCTTGTCCTTCACGCTCTCGTGCTCGTCGGTCATAAGGACTCCTTTCTCGTTGATTGCCTTCTATGTTCAGCCGTTTCGACGTTCCGGCGCCCAACTGCGGTGGTCTGCGCACCGCATGACAACCCCTCGTGACGCCTGGAACGGGCCCTTTACCCGCGTTCGGATCTGGATACCGCACAAGTGGGCTAGTCGCGCGGTGCGTCAATGAAGTCGCTGCGCGGAGGCGGCTGCCGCTGCTCCTTGGCTGAGGGAGCAGTCTCATCGAGCTCGGCGGGAAGCCGCTAGCCGGTCCCTCGCGGGACGCCTCGGCCTCACGTGCGCCCGGCGCGTCTGCGGAAGCGCTGGATCTCCGCTGGGCGGATCCTGTTGTGAAATCCGCTCGGGCGGGAGCCGCGCCAAGACCGTAACGTGCTTCAGCGCCGCCGGTGATGGTGCGCAGCCGGCCAGGGCACGTCCGAGGAGAAGCTCATGTCCGCTCTGCTTGTCGGTTATGCCCGTGTCACAACCAGGATCAGGACCAGACTGCGCAGCGCGATGCGCTCGCGGCGCTCGGCGTACCGGGCGAGCGCACCTATGTCGATCACGGCCTGACCGGGAACCAATCGCGATCGTCCTGGGCTGCGTGAGGCGCGGCGGCATGTCGCAGCGCAGACACGCTGGTTATCACGAAGCTCGATCGTCTCGCGCGGGCGCTGCCCGACGCCCGCGACATTCTCGAGGACCTCACGACGCGCGAGGTCAAGCTCAGCATCGGCGGTTCGGTGACACGACCCAACCGATCCGGTCGGGCGGCTGCTGTTCAACGTGTTGGCGATGGTCGCCGAGTTTGAGTCTGACCTGATCCGGTTGAGGACCAAGGAGGGGATGAGGGTGGCCAAGGCCAAGGGGCGTCTGCGTGGTCGGCCGCCGAAACTCAACCCGCGCCAGGAGGCGCATCTGGTCATGCTGCACCGTGCAGGCGAGCACAGCACCGCCGAACTCGGCGACCTCTTCGGCGTGGGACGCTCAACGGTCTATCGCGTCATCGAGCGCGACGGCCGGCACCGAAAGCACCCGAGCCCTCTAGGCCCCGGCAGCCCAAGTCGCTAGTGCAACCGCTCTGTCAGGTTCGCTGCTCGCAGCCAGTCAGGCCGCGTGGGCACCGGCGCGCAACGCGTCGGCCGCCGCGGCGCTGAGGTCGGTGCCTTTGGCGGCGGCGCGTTGCTCAAGCTCATGC
>DASZDB010000367.1:0-1709 GCA_035942495.1 Solirubrobacteraceae bacterium | reverse complement strand
TCGTAGAGCGCCCCGATGCCGATGGCTCCGATGATGGCCAGCACGATCGTCAGGCCCAGCAGGGCAAGCTGCAGCATGCCGGCGATCGACCGCTTCCCGCTGGCGTCACGCGTGCCTATCATCGACGTATGAACCTCGTCGGCGCATGGCTGCGCCAGCTTCTGCAGGCCGGGACGGCCGCGGCCCTCGTACCGGTGGCGATGGTGGCCGCGCTCGTCGTCGTGCTCGTCGGCGCGGGCGGCTTCGGCGGGCTCGGCGCGCTCGGCCAGCTCGTCGGCGGGCCGCAGATCGCGCCCGCCGTCGTCCTCGTCCGCCCGCGCCTGCAGATCGGCCGGCGCGACCTGCGGCCCGCCGACGAGCTGGCCGAGCGAGCCGAGGCCGCCGAAGCCGCCGGCGCCGACGAGCACGACGACGAGCGCCGCGACGATCGCCACGGGCACGAGGGCCGCGGCCGTCCCGGCCCGCAGGAGCTGGCGCAGCCATGCGCCGACAAGGTCCATGATTCGATGATAGGCCTGCGTGACGCCACCGGGAAGCGGTCGATCGCCGGGACGCTGCAGCTCGCCCTGCTCGGCCTGACGATCGTGCTGGCGATCATCGGCGCGATCGGCATCGGGGCGCTCTACGAGGCGCGCCAGGACTACGAGAACGAGCTCGCGCAGGCGTCGGCGCTCGAGGTCGCGGCGGCGAACCTGCTCGCGTCGACCGTTGCGCTGGAGGCAAACCTGGCGCGCCCGCGCTCGCGCCGCGCGGCACGCTTCGTCGCGGCCGCCGCGCGCAGCTTCGACGACGTCGGCCGGCGCGCCGCGGCGCTCTCCGCCGCCGACGATCGCAGTAGGACACTGGCGGCCCCGGTCGGCCCCGCCCGCCGTACCGCCGCCGCGCTCGCGGTGCACCCGACGATCGATGCGACCCGCTCGCGCGCAACGCGCAACCTGCGGGCCGTGCGCGGCGCGGTGGAGCGGATCGCCGACCGTCAGGCGCAGCGCCGCGACGAGGCCCGCGACCGCGCGACGGACCGCTCGCGCTCGGCGCTGCTGGCGATCGGCTTCGGCGCCGGGTTCGCGCTGGTCGGGGTGCTCGCCTTCCTCACCCTGCTGATCCGCAACATGCGCCGGCCGCTGGACGACCTCGTCGGCGCGACGCGGCGGATGTCCTCGGGCGACCTCACCGCGCGCGTGAAGGCGGGCGGTCCCAAGGAACTCGAGGCGGTCGGGCGCGCCTTCAACGCGATGGGCGCCGAGCTGGCGACCGCCAGCGAGCGCGTCGAGGCCCAGCGCCAGCGCCTCGCGACGACGATCCAGAGCCTCGGCGACGGCCTCGTCATCTGCGACAACCTCGACCGTGTCGTGTCGCTGAACCCGCGCGCGACCGAGCTCGTGCCCGGGCTGCGCGTCGGCTCGCTCGCCCACGGCCCGGGCAGCCCGCTGCCGCAGCTCTCGGATGCGCTCGCGCGCGAGGTCACGGTGCGGCGCGAGGGCGACCTCACCCTGGCGGTGACGGCGGCGCGGCTGGCCGGCCCGGAGGGCGGCGCGGCCTGGACGCTGCGCGACATCACCGAGCGCGCCCGCCTCGAGCAGGCCAAGAGCGACTTCGTCGCGACGGCGTCGCACGAGCTGCGCAGCCCGCTGACGTCGATCAAGGGCTTCATCGAGCTGCTGCAATCGACCGACAACCAGAACCTCACCGAGCGCCAGCAGGAGTTCATC
>DASZDB010000366.1:0-4371 GCA_035942495.1 Solirubrobacteraceae bacterium | reverse complement strand
AGCAGTGCATCACGCCGCGTACCGCTGCGCCGCGCGCGCCCGCGCCTTGGCCGCCTCGACCTCGCGGTCCTTCGGCGGCGCCGTCGTCACCAGCGAGTCGAGCAGCTCGGCCGACGCCGCCGTGACGGCGTCCACCGCGCGCTGGAACGCCTCGGCGTTCGCGGCCGACGGCTTCGCCGCGCCGCTGATCTTGCGCACGTACTGCAGCGCCGCCGCCCGGACCTCGTCCTCGGTGGCCGGCGGCTCGAAGTTGTGAAGGGTGCGGATGTTTCGGCACATGCCGAAATCGTATCCCTGCGGCCCGCGCCTGTCAGGCGGCGCTCGCAGGCGGGGGCGGGGGCGGAGGGGGCGTGGGCGTCCCGGACTCAGCGTCCTCGAGCTGCGGAACCGCGGCGAGCCGGGCGCGCAGCCGCTCGCGCAGCTCGTCGGGCTCGAGCTCGACATGCGCGCGCCGCTTCCGCGCGACGACGACCCCGGTAGCGGCGACGCCCGCGACCCCGGCGAGACCGAGGAGCTTCCAGGGCGGCCGCATCCGCGTAGGTTACGGGCCGGTGCCGGTCAAGCCGGACATATCGCTGTCGCTGACCGACGCGGTCGCCGCGGCCCAAACCGGCGACGTCTGGCTCTTTCGCGGGCGCTCGATCGCCGACCGCGCGATCCAGACGGTCACCAACAGCCCCGTCAACCACGTCGGCATGGTCGTGGCGCTCGACGACCTGCCGCCGCTGCTGTGGCACGCCGAGCTCGGCCGCTCACTGCCGGACGTCTGGACGGGGGAGCGTCAGCGCGGCGTGCAACTGCACCGCCTCGAGGAGGCGGTCACGACGTGGTCGACGAAGTACGGCCAGCGCGGATGGGTTCGCCAGCTGACCGGCGGCACGCTCGAGCGCGCTCACGAGGACCGCCTCATGGAGGTCATCGACCGCTACGACGGCAAGGCCTTCCCGACGATGCTGAGCCTCGCCGGCCGCTGGGTCACCGGCCGCGTCAGGCGCCGGCCCACCGCGCCGCTCGAATCGATCTACTGCGCCGAGCTCGTCGCCACGACCTATCAGCACATGGGCCTGCTGCCGGCGAAGCGTCCGGCGAGCTTCTACGACCCGGGCGCGTTCTGGAGCGGCGACCGGCTCGAGCTGGTCGCGCCGTTTCGCCTCGCGCCCGAAGTGCGGGTGCGCTGAGCGCGAACGGCGCGTCAGACGACGGCGCCGCCCGCGGGCTCGGCGACCTCTCCGAGCGGGACCGCGAAGACGACGTGCTGACGGTGCACCGCGATGAACGCGTGCCGGGTGACCTCGTGATCGCCGTCGAGTTCGGTCACGGTCGCGTCGGTGAGCGGGATGAAGTCGCGCTCGGGGGCGTTGAGCAGATCCGACAGGCGGCTGCGGTAGCCGTCGCTGGCGAGGGTCGCGACGCCGACGATGCGGTGACGCGGGGTCTGGATGGAGATGCGCTCGAAGCGATGTTGCACATGGGCTCCTTCGGCACGTTGCCCGCGATCCTCAAGGGGGCTCGCACATTTGTCCCCCGAGCGCGAGGATGCGCCGAGTGAGCGAAAGCGCTCAGACCTATCGCCGGCGGCGCCTGACCGCGCTGGCCGTGCTCGCCGGCGTGTTGCTCGTCTGCGTGATGGGCGTCCGCGCGTGCTCCGGCGAGGAGGTCCTCCCGGGAGCCGTCGCGGGCGACGACGCCGAGTCGGCGACCGCCAAGTCAGCCGCCCTGCCCCGCGGCGGGCGGCGGATCTTTCCCGACTATCGCGTCGTCGGCTTCTACGGCGCGCCGCAGGACAAGCAGCTCGGCGCGCTCGGCATCGGAACGCCCGACGAGGCCGCGGCCCGGCTGCGCAAGGTCGCGCGCGGCTACGAGCGCAAGACGCGCCCGGTGCTGCCGGCGTTCGAGCTGATCGCGACGATCGCCGCCGACGCGCCGGGCGACGACGGGATGTATCGCATGCACCAGTCCGACGAGGTCATCGGCCGCTACCTGAGCGCCGCCCGCCGCGCGAAGGCGCTGCTGCTGCTCGACATCCAGCCCGGCCGGGCCGACTTCCTGCCCGAGGCGCGGCGCCTGGAGCGCTGGCTGCGCGAGCCCGACGTCGGCCTCGCGCTCGATCCGGAGTGGCACGTCGGCGCCGGCGAGGTGCCGGGCAAGGTGATCGGCTCGGTCACCGCCGAGGAGGTCAACGAGGTGTCGGCGTACCTCTCGGCGTTCGTCACCGACCACGACCTGCCCGACAAGCTCTTCGTCGTGCACCAGTTCACGAGCTCGATGATCGAGAACAAGGACCAGGTCCAGCAGCGGCTCGGGCTCGCGCTGACGATGAACGTCGACGGCTTCGGCGACCGGTCGAACAAGGTCTCCAAGTACGACCTGTTCACGTCGGAGCTCACGCGCTTTCACAACGGCTTCAAGCTCTTCTACGAGGAGGACACGAACCTCATGTCCCCGCGCCAGGTGCTCGCGCTGCGCCCGCCGCCGGACCTCGTCGTGTACGAGTAGCGGCCAGCTAGCCTTGAGCCAATGCGTCAGTACGACGACGAACAGCGCTCCCAGGTGGAACGCATCGTCGGGCAGGATCTCGACGAGACGACCGGCAAGGGCAAGCCGCTGTCGAGCCGCGCGGCCCAGACCCAGCGGTCGATCGACGCCTACCTGAAGTCCGGCGTGCGGCCGCGCTGGATGGAGCGCGTGGCGGACATCGACGCCGGCATCGCGTACGAGCGCCGCCGGTTGGAGCACGCGTACCGCGCCCTGCGGGCCGAGTGCGACGGCGACGACCAGCTCTTCGCCACGCGCTGGCGCAAGGTCGCCCGGGGGTGGCGCTTCGACGACCTCAACGAGCTCATCGCCCAGCACAACGACTGGTATCCGGTCGAGCGCGACCTGCCGCTGAACCCGCGCACCGGCGACTACGTGCGCGTCGGCGGTCGCTCCTACCGGCGGCCGATCCTGGGGGCGGAGTGGGTGCTCGAGCATTTCCCGGCGCCGGCCCCGCCGTGGTGGGCGCGCGTGGAGCCCGAGCCGGGTCGCTAGGGACCGCCGGCGCGCGGTGCGGCTGCTACCCGGCCGGCCGCAACGCGATGATCGCGATGTCGTCGGTCAGCGCGTCGGCGAACGACTCGGCCTCGGCGTAGGCGAGCTCGACGAGCGCCTGCGTCCCGAGCCCCGCGTTGGCGGCGACAAGCGACGACACCCGCGCCTGGCCGAACTGCTCGCTGCCACGCCGTGGTTCGACGAGCCCGTCGGTGCTGGCGAAGAGCAGGGCGCCGCGGCCGAAGGGCAGCTCGCGCGTCTCGTAGACGACGTCGTCGCCGACGCCGAGCGGCAGTCCGGTCGTCGGCAGCTCGCGCAGCTTTCCGCCGCGGCGCCGTCGCCCTCCTCGACGACCAGCGGCGGCACGTGGCCGGCGTTCGCGTAGCGCAGCACGCCGCCGTCGATGACGCCGAGCCACGCCGTGACCATCGCGACGGCGCCCGGCAGCCGCCGGCGCAGGATCGCGTTGGCCTGGGCGAGCACCTGCGCCGGGCAGTCGGCATCCCAGGTGCCCGCCTCGATGAAGAACCGCACCATCGCGCTGACCGCGGCGACCTCGATCCCCTTGCCGCTGACGTCGCCGACGAGCACCGCGAGCGCGGCGTCGGGCTGGCGCCAGACGCCGAAGACGTCGCCGCCGGAGACCTCCTGGCCGACGGGCTCGTAGACGAGCCCGAGCGAGAAGCCCTCGAGCTCGGGCGGCGCGTCGGGGATGAAGCCGCGCGTCAGCGCGCTCGCGATCCGCCGCTCGTGCTGGAACTCCAGCGCGTTGGCGATCGCGGCAGCGGCGGGGCGCGCGAGCGACTCCAGCAGCGCCAGGCTCTCCGCACCGAGCGCGCCCTCGTCCGGATGGGCGACGCTCAGCACGCCGAAGCGGCGCGGCCCGATCTCCAGCGGGACGTGGGCGAAACGAGCGGATCCCCTCATCGCGCACCCACGGCAGGAAAGTCGCGATCCTCGGTGCGGCTGACGTATGGCGCCGCCGGTCGCGACGACGCCGATCATGCCTTCGGCGGGCCCGGTTCCGTCCCCGCGCCGTTCATTTGCCGACCATAGCCGGGCGCGGCGGCCGGGTGTCGGGACTCGCCGTGGCGCGCGCGCCACACGTGCGTCGTCGTGATTTGTGCCCCGCTTCCCCGGGGAACACAATGGCGGTGGTTGTGCTCATTCTCAACGCCGTCCTGTACGTCGTGGCGCTGAGCCTGTCGCTGGCCGTCCTCACGCCGATCCCCGAGGGCGCGTCGAAGCGCGTGCGCGCGGCGCGCCGCGTGCTCGTCGGCGGCGGCGGCCTCGCGATGAGCGTCGCGATCACGCTGTCGTTCATGGGCCGCTGGCTGGAGT
>DASZDB010000365.1:0-1560 GCA_035942495.1 Solirubrobacteraceae bacterium | reverse complement strand
ACGGGCAGGCGCGCGCCCGCCGGCGCAAGCGCGTCCTCGCGCAGGACGCGTCCGACCGTCTGCGGGCTGTTGACGAAGCAGCGCACCCACGCCCCGTCGCCCCAGGCGACGTCGGCGATCGGACCGGCGGCCGCCGGCAGTGCGCGCAGATCGCCGCCGAGCAGCGCAGGCCCGAGCCACGCCAGCGGCGGCGCCTTGGCGCCCTCCCCCGGCCAGTTGGCGAGCGGCACGCCGCCGCTGACGATCAGCCGCTCCTGCGCGCGCGTCGCGGCGACGTACATCACCCGCTCCTCCTCGCGGGCGGCCCGACCGCGCGCGCGGTCGCGCAGCCGTTCGTAGGCGAGCGCCGGCTCGCTCGTGCCGTCGAGGCCGACGAGCCGCAGCCCGACCTCCCCCTCGGCGACGAGCAGGTCCTCGTCGCCGTCGGCCGGGCGCTGGCGGCCGAGGTCGGCGATGCACACGACGGGGAACTCGAGGCCCTTGGCGGCATGGACGGACATGAGGCGCACCGCCTTGACGTCGCCGAGCTCGACCGGTGCGTCGGTCTCGCGCGCCTCGGCCTCGAGCTCCGCCGTGGCCAGGTCGGACAGGCCGCGCACGTCACGGCCGCGGTCGCGCTCGAAGGTCGCCGCGAGGCGCAGCAGCTTGTGGATGTTCGCCAGCCGGCGCGCGCCGCCGGCGAGCGACAGGACGTGCAGGTCATAGCCCGTCGCGTCGACGACGCGGCGCAGAAGCTCGTCGAGCCCCAAGCGCGGCGCGAGCGCGCGCTCGGCGGCGAAGCGGGCGGCGAACGTGTCGAGGCGCTCGCGGTCGTCGTCGCGCAGGCGGGCGCGCAGGTCGCCGTCGTGGGCGATCGCCCGCCAGGCGTTGCCAGTGCCGGCGCGCGCGACGTGCGCGAGCGCGTCGGAGGAGAGACCGACGAGCGGCGAGGCGAGCACGCCGTACAGCGCCGCCTCGTCGCGCGGGTTGGCGACCGCGGCCAGCCAGGCGCAGAGGTCGCGGACAACCTGCCGGCCCCAATAGCCGCGCCCGCCGACGGACATCGTCAGCAGCCCTTGGTCCTCGAGCGCGCGCTCGTAGACGGGCAGGTCGCCGAGCGCGCGCAGCAGGACGACGACGTCCTCGGGCCGGGGCGCGCCCGCCGCGACGAGGTCGGCCACGCGCTGGGCGAGCAGGCGCGCCTCGGCCTGGCGCCAGGCCTTCGTCCCGGGCCGCACCTCGCCGAGGTCGACATCCTCCCAGCCGGCCTGGTCGGTGATCAGCAGCTCGACGAGCGGCTCCGGCGCGGGCTGCGTCTGGCGCCCCTCGCGCAGGGCGACGAAGCCGTCGCCGAGCCACGCCGTAAACGCGGCGTTGATCGTGTCGAGGATCGCGCCGTGCGAGCGGAAGTTCGTCGCCAGCGTCGCGACGCGGCCGCTCGCGGCGAACTGCGCGCGCAGCTCGCGGAAGACGTCGACGTCGGCGTGGCGAAAGCCGTAGATCGACTGTTGCTCGTCTCCCACGAGAAACAGGTCGTCGCGGTCAAGCGCACGAAAGAGTGCCAGTTGCAGGGGATTTGAG
>DASZDB010000364.1:0-12985 GCA_035942495.1 Solirubrobacteraceae bacterium | reverse complement strand
CATGCCGCCGCCGACGTCGGGCAGGGCGCCCTCGACCGCATCGGCCTCGGCCTGCGTGATCCGCGAGTCGGGGTCGGCGGGGTCGCGCAGCCAGCCGGCGACGTCGGTCAGGAAGATGACCTTGTAGGCGCCGAGCTCGCGGGCGATCGCGCCCGCGGCCTCGTCGGCGTTGATGTTGTAGGACTCGCCCGCCGCGTCCGCGCCGACGGAGGCGATGACCGGGATGTAGTCCTGGGCGATGTGGTCGATGACGTCGGCGTTCACGCGCGTGATCCGCCCGACGAACCCGATGTCCTCACCCGTCGGCGCGGTCTGGCGCTCGACGCGCAGCAGCCGCCCGTCGTCGCCGCACAGCCCGACGGCCGGCTGGCCGTGGCGCCCGAGGCGCAGCACGATGTCCTTGTTGACCTTGCCGACGAGCACCATCTTGGCGATCTCGACCGTCGCCTCGTCGCTGACGCGCAGCCCGGAGACGAACTCGACCGGCATCTCCAGGCGCTCCATGTAGGACGTGATGTCGGGCCCACCGCCGTGCACGACGATCGGGTTCATCCCGACGTACTTCAGCAGCACGACGTCGCGCGCGAACTGCTCGCGCAGCTCGGGATCGCTCATCGCCGCGCCGCCGTACTTGATGACGACGGTGCGGCCGTGGAACTCCCGGATGTAGGGCAGCGCCTCGAGAAGGGTTCCGACGTCCCTCATGTGCCGCCACTCCTCATGTCGTGTACTCGGCGTTGATCGTCACGTACTCGTGGCTGAGGTCGGAGAACAGCACCTCGGTCTCCGCCGCCCGAGCCGGGTCGAAGCCCGGCAGGCCGACCTCGTACTCGATCTCCGAGCCGGTCGCGGCGGCGCGCAGCGCGGCCCCGTCGTGCGCGACGGCGACGCCGCCCGCGCAGACCGGGATGCCCTCGATCGCGATGTCCAGCGCCACGGGGGCGGCGCCCGCGAGCGCGGCCCCGACCGCCTGCGCGATCCGGCCCCAGTTCGGGTCGGCGCCGTGCAGCGCGGTCTTCACGAGCGGCGAGTTGGCCACGGCCCGCGCGCAGCGCTCGACGACCTCCGGTAGCGGGCCTCGGACGATCACGCGGCCGATCCGCTTGGCGCCCTCGCCGTCGCGCACGATCATGATCGCGAGCATCCGCAGCAGCGCGTCGAGCGCTTCGCCGAAGCGCAGCTCATCCTCGCTCTCGGGCGCCACCGTGACGCCGCTGGCGCCCGAGCACATGAGGATCACAGTGTCGTTCGTCGACAGCTGCCCGTCGACGGAGATGCGGTCGAAGGAGCGCTTGACGCATACGCTGAGCAGCAGCTCGGCGGTGTCGGGCGAGAGCTCGGCGTCGGTCTGCACGAAGCAGAGCATCGTCGCGAAGGCCGGCTCGATCATGCCCGCACCCTTGGCCTGCGCGGTCAGGCGCACGGTGCCGGAGGGAAGCGCCACCGTGAGCGTGGCGCGCTTCGGGAAGGCGTCGGTCGTCATGATCGCCTGGCAGAGCGCCGCGTCGCCGCCCGCATCGGAGTCCGCAGCGGCGCGCTCGATCGCGGCGACGAGCCCCGCGGTCGGCACCGGCACGCCGATCACTCCGGTGGATGCGACGGCCACCGCCGCCGGCTCGATTTCGAACGCACCGGCCGCGGTGCGCTGCATGAGCCGGGCGACATCCATCCCCGCGGGTCCGGTGGCGGCATTCGCGTTGCCCGAGTTCGCGACGATCGCGCGCAGCGCGTTCGGCGCTGTCTCGTCGCGGGTCACGAGCACCGGCGGCGCGAGAACGCCGGAGCGGGTGAACCGCATCGCGCTCACACAAGCGGGTGCGTCGCAGACGAGCACGGCCAGGTCGACCGATCCGTCGGCCTTGATCCCGGCACGGCTGCTCGCCGCGCGAAAACCGATCGGCAGCTCGTCGGGGTCGTCGCGGACGTGGTCGGGGCACGTCACCCAGCGCGAGGCGAAGAAGGTCACGGCTCGATCCCGAGCGTCTCGTCGAAGCCGTACATGAGGTTGAGGTTCTGGATCGCCTGCGACGCCGCTCCCTTCCAGAGGTTGTCGATCGCCGAGAAGACGAGCACCTTGCCCGTGCGCGGGTCGGCACGCACGTGCAGCGCGCACATGTTCGTGTCGCGCACGTCGCGCACGCCGGGCGGCGTCGCGCGCAGCTCGATGAACGGGTGCGCGTCGGCCCAGGCGCCGTACGCGGCGTCGAGCTCGTCCTGGTCCCACGGCCGCGTCGTCGTGACGTAGCAGGAGACGAGCTCGCCCTGGTCGATCGGCAGCAGGTGCGGCTGGACGGTCGCCGTCACCGGCGCGCCGAGCAGCGCGAGCTCCTGGTCGACCTCGGGTGCGTGGCGGTGGCCGGCCACGCCGTACGCGACGACGTTCTCGTCGACGGTGACGAAGTGCGTGCGCTGCGTCGCCGCCCGGCCGGCGCCCGAGACGCCCGACTTGACGTCGACGACGACATCGGCGATCGCGCCGGCCCGCGCGAGCGGCGCGAGCGCCAGCAGCGTGGCGATCGGAAAGCAGCCGGGGTTGGCGACGAGGTCGGCCTTCGGCAGCCGGTCGGCGTAGAGCTCCGACAGGCCGTATACGCCACAGCCGAACAGGTCGGGCGCCCCGTGCTCGCCGTACCAGTACGCGTACGTGTCGCGGTCGTTGAGGCGAAAGTCGGCGGAGAGGTCGACGACGCGCACACCGCGCTCGCGCAGCGCGGCGACGACCGGCGCGGCGGCGCCGTGCGGGTAGGCGACGATCGCGGCGTCGACGTCACCGTGGCGCGCCTCGATGTCGAGCTCCTCGAGCACCGCGTCGACGCGGTGGTGCGGATACAGCTCGCTCAGCGGCTTGCCGGCGTCGCTGCGGCTCGTGATCGCGGCCAGCGCAAAGCGGGGATGGCGGTCGATCAGCCGCGCGGCGAGCGCGCCGGTGTAGCCCGATGCGCCGGCGACGAGGACGGACGGAGCGGCCCCCTCAGCCACGCAGCTCACCGCCCAACTCGGCGGCGAGCCGCGCGACGATCTTCTCGCGCACGGGGGCGACGTCTGCGTCGGTCAGCGTGCGGTCGCGGGCGCGGAACGTCAGCGCGATCGCCAGCGACGTGCGCCCGGCCGGGATCTGCTCGCCGCGGTAGACGTCGAAGACCTCGGCTGTCGCCAGCAGCTTGCCGCCGGCGTCGCGCACGGTCTGCAGCACCGTTGCCGCGGGAACGTCCTCGGCGACGACGATCGCGATGTCCTCGCGCAGCTCGGGGAACGACGTCAGGTCTTCGTACTGCGCGACGGGCGCGGCGTGCGCGATGACCGCATCGAAGTCGATCTCGAACGCGGCGATGTGATCGAGGTCCCACTCGCCGGCGACGAGCGGGTGCACGTCGCCGACCCAGCCGACCGGCACGCCCGCGACGAGCACGGCGGCACTGCGGCCGGGATGCAGGAACGGCTGCGGGTCCGCGGCGAACGCCGCCGGCACCCGCAGCGTGGCGAGCAGCGCCTCGAGGTAGGCCTTCGCCGCGAAGACGTCGCCGGGCACGAGCGCGCCGAGCGCGTGGTGCTCCGCGGGCAGCGTCGCGTCCGTCGTCAGGTACACGCGGCCGGACTCGAAGATCCCGGGGACGCCCTGGCCGCGCGCGGCGTTGTGGCGCGCGACGTGCAGCAGGGATCCCAGCAGCGTCGTGCGCAGGACGGACTCGTCCTCGCTCATCGGGTTCTCGATCACGACGTGCGCGCGACGCGGATCGTCGCTGGGCAAACGCAGCTGCTCGTCCGTTCGAGTCGACCCAAAGCTCCAGCCGGCCACCTCGAGCAGGCCGCGGCCGGCGAGCGCGTCCTCGGCGCGGCGGCGCAGGCGCTGGGCGGTGGTCAGCACGCCGATCGCGCCGCGCCGCCGCGGCAGCGTGGCCGGCAGCTGGTCGTTGACGCCGTGCAGCCGCGCGACCTCCTCGATGAGGTCGGCCTCACGGGTGACATCGTTGCGCCGGAAGTACGGGACGGTGACGTCGAGGCCGTCGGCGCGCTCCTCGGTCGAAAAGCCCAGGCGCGCGAGGTGCAGCGCGCTCTCCGAGCGGGTGATCGCGACCCCGAGCAGCGCGACGACCTTCTTGTCACGCAACCGGACGACGAGGGGCTGCGCGCCCTCGCCCCCGACATCGATGGTGCCCGGGACGAGCCGCGCGCCCGTCAGGTCGAGCATGAGCTGCGTCGCGACGGCTTGGCCGTCGAGCGCCTGCTCGGGCGCGAGGCCCTTCTCGAAGCGCGCGCTGGCCTCGCTGCGCAGGCCGAGCCTCAGCGATGTCGCGTGGATGTTCGCGGCGTTCCAGTTGGCCGCCTCCATCAGCACGCGCGTGGTGTCGGCCTGCACCTCGGAGCGGTTGCCGCCCATCACGCCGGCGATCGACGTCGGGCCGGCGGCGTCGGCGATCAGGCAAACCTCGCCGTCGACGGTGCGCGTCTGGTCGTCGAGCGTCACGACCTGCTCGCCGTCGGAGGCGCGACGCACGACCAGACGCCGCCCCTCGATGCGGTCGAGGTCGAAGGCGTGCATCGGCTGGCCGGTCAGCAGCATGACGTAGTTCGTGATGTCGACGACGTTGTTGATCGGGCGCTGCCCGCAGGCCATAAGGCGTGCCTTCAGCCACGGCGGCGACGGGCCGATCGTCACGTCCTCGAAGGCACGGGCCGTGAAGCGCGGGCACAGGTCGGGCGCCTCGACGATGATCTCCACCCCCAGTTCGCCGCCGTCGAACGTGCCCGGGTCGTCGGCCCACGGCGGCGCCGCGAGGGCCGCCCCCGTCGCCGCATGCGCCTCGCGCGCGACGCCGTAGATCGCGAGGCAGTCGGGCCGGTTGGGCGTGATCTCGAGTTCGAGCACGTCGGTCGACAGCGGCAGCACGCCGATCAGCGGCGCGCCGGGCACGAGGTCGTCGTCGAGCACGATCGTGCCGGCGTGGTCCATCCCGATCCCCAGCTCGTCCTCGGCGAGGATCATGCCGTTGGACTCCTGGCCGCGCAGCTTGGCCTTCTTGAGCTTCGTGCCGTCGGGCATGACCGCGCCCGGACGGGCGACGGCCACGGTCTGCCCGGCCGCGACGTTCGGCGCGCCGCAGACGATCTGCGACGGCTCGCCGTCGCCGGTGTCGACGACGCAGACCCTCAGCCGATCGGCGTCGGGATGCTGCTGCGCCGAGAGCACGCGACCGACGACGAAGTGCTCAGGCGCGTGCACGCCGTGGTGGTCGACGCGGTCGACCTCGGTTCCGGTCATCGCCAGGGCGGTCGCGAGCTCGTCGACCGACACCTCCGGCGCGCAGTGCTCCTCGAGCCATTTGACGGGAACCCTCATCCGAACTGCTCCAGGAAGCGGGTGTCGTTGTCGTAGAGCAGCCGCAGGTCGGGCACGCCGTGCTTGAGCATCGCGATGCGCTCGATGCCCATCCCGAACGCGAAGCCCTGCACCTTCTCGGGGTCGTAGCCGAACTCGGCCACGTAGCCGAATACGCTGGGGTCGACCATTCCCGAGCCGAGGATCTCGACCCAGCCGGTGTCCTTGCACACGCGACAGCGCGTGCCGGGCCGGTGCACCATGAAGCAGGAGACGTCGACCTCGACCGAGGGCTCCGTGAAGGGAAAGAAGTGCGGGCGCAGGCGGACCTCGCGGTCGGGGCCGAAGATCGCGCGGGCGAACGCCAGCAACGTGCCCTTGAGGTCGGCGAGCGTGATGTCCGTATCGACCGCGAGCCCCTCGATCTGATGAAACTGCGGGGTGTGCGTCGCGTCGGAGTCGCGCCGGTAGACACGCCCGGGCACGATCACGTACAGCGGCGGCGGGTGGGCCTCCATCGTGCGGATCTGCATCGGCGAGGTGTGCGTGCGCAGCACCACGTCGTCGCGACCGTCGACATAGAAGGTGTCCATCCGGTCGCGCGCGGGATGCGTCGGCGCGTGGTTGAGCGCGTCGAAGTTGTAGTAGACCGTCTCGACCTCGGGCCCCTCGGCGATGCGGAACCCGAGGCCGAGGAACACGTCCTCGATCTCGCGCCGCGTGGCGGTCAGCAGGTGCAGCCGGCCGACCCGCTGCGGCGGCGCGCCGGGCAGCGTGACGTCGACGACATCCGCGCGCAGGCGTGCCTCGAGCTCGCCGCCGGCGAGCTGCTGCGCCCGCTCGCCGATCAGCGCCTCGAGCGCCTGACGGGCCTGGTTGGCGGCCTTGCCGGTCGGCCCGCGCTGCTCGGGCGCCAGCGTGGCGATGCCGCGCAGGACGTTGGGCAGCTCGGCCTTGCGACCGAGGTAGCGCACGCGCAGCTCCTCGAGCTCGGCGCTCGTGCCCGCGGCGCCGATCGCCGCCTCGGCTTCGTCGCGCAGCGCTGCGATGCGCTCGATCATGCGACCGCTCCGCGCGTCAGCTCGTACAGCGCGATCGTTGCGGCCATCGCGACGTTCAGCGACTCCGTCGCGATCGGGATGTGGGCGATCTGACCACACGACGCGAGGACGTCCGCCGGCAGCCCCGTGCGCTCGGAACCGAGCACGACCGTCAGCTCGCCGTCGCCGGCCGCGAGTGCTGACAGCGGGTCGCCCGCGTGGCCGACGAGCGCAACCCGCGTGCCCGGCAGCGCGTCGACCGACGACACGCGGGCGACGGCCATCTCGAAGATCGCCCCCATCGAGGCGCGCACCGCCTTGGGCCCGAACGGATCCGCACAGCCCGGGCCCAGCGCCACCGACGCCGCGCCGAACGCCCGCGCCGAGCGCAGGATCGTGCCGACGTTGCCGGGGTCGCCCACCCCCCACAGCGCGACGCACAGCGGCCCCGCCGGCGCCGCCCAGCGTTGCTCGTAGACACCGATCTGGCGGCTGCCCGAGCCCAGCCCGGACACCGCTTCCAGCAGTGCCGGCTCGACCTCGTCGCCGGCCAGGCCGCTGCCGGCCGCCGTGAGCAGCACGACCGGCTCCCAGCCGGCGGCCGCCGCCGCGGCGACGAGATCCTCGCCCTCGGCGACGAAGCGCGACGCGTCCTCGCGCGACCGGCGCCGGGCCAGCCGGCGGATCTCCTTGAGCTTGTCGTTGTGGGAGCTGGTGATGGGCATGAGAGCGAAAAAAAGGGCGCCGTCCTGTCAGAGGAGCGGCGCCCGGGAGGTTCGGTGTGTCGGCTTCTGCTTGTCAGGCAGCCGACGCCTCGCGGGCGGCGTCGACAAATCGGCGGAAGGTCTCGGGATCGCGCACGGCGATGTCGGCCAGCACCTTGCGGTCGAGCTCGATGCCGGCGACCTGCAGGCCGTGGATGAAGGTCGAGTACGTCATGCCCTCCTGGCGGGCGGCCGCGTTGATGCGGGTCACCCAGAGGCGGCGGAAGTCGCGCTTGCGGTTGCGGCGGTCGCGGTACTGGTATGCCTCCGCCTTCATCAAGGCTTCCTTGGCGCGCTTGTAGTTCGAGTTCGCCTCGCCGCGGTAGCCCTTCGTCCGCTCGAGCGTCGCGCGACGCTTCTTCTTGGCGTGAACGGAGCGCTTGACGCGGGTCATCTACTTGCTCCCCGTCCGCAGCAGCTTGTTGACCCGCTTGGCGTCCTCGGGCTCCATGATCACCGGCTTGCCCAGGTGGCGCTTATGGTTGGCGGACTTCTTCTCGAGGATGTGGCTCGTGAAGGCGTGGCGACCGCGGACCTTGCCGGTGGCCGTCTTCGTGAAGCGCTTCTTGGCGCCGGAGTGCGTCTTCATTTTCGGCATGCGAGCGGGCCAGTATAGGCGACCCGGGACGGCGACCGGCGACGCGCTACGGCTTGGCGGTCTCGCTGTCCTTCGCCGCGCCGTTGCCCGACGAGTCGGCGGCCGCGGCCGCGGCGCGCGCAGCGGCCGCGGCGGAATCGGCGGCCCGGGCGGCCTCGGCCGCAGCAGCCTTGGCCTTTCGCGGTGCGGCCTTGGCGGCCTTCGCGGATGACCCCTTCGCGTCCGGAGCGTCCGGCGCTGCGGCGCCATCGGGCGTCGCGTGGTCGTGCCCCTGCTCCGCGATCGACGCCTCGCCGCTGAGCACCGCCTTGGACGGGCCGAGCATCATCGTCATGTTGCGCCCGTCCTGGATCGGGCGCTGCTCGACGACACCGACCTCGGCAAGCTCCTCCGCCAGGCGGTCGAGGATCATCACGCCACGCTCGGGGTGCGTCACCTCACGGCCGCGGAACATGATCGTGACCTTGACCTTGTCCTTGTGGCGCAGGAAGCGCTCGACGTGGCCCTTCTTGGTCTTGTAGTCGTTCTCCGCGATCTTCGGGCGGAACTTGATCTCGCGGATCGTGATCTGCTGCTGATGCTTGCGCGCCTGCTTGACCTTCTGGGCCTGCTCGTACTTGTACTTGGAGTAGTCCAGCACGCGGCAGACCGGCGGGCGCGCCTCGGGCGCGACCTCCACGAGGTCGAGGTCGCGCTCCTGCGCATAGCGCAGCGCATCGGTCGTCCGCATGACGCCGATCTGGTTGCCGGTCTCGTCGATCAGGCGTACCTCGGGCACGCGAATGCGATCGTTGATCCGTGTCGAGTCCCGCTCGGGCGGGCGCCGGTCGAACCTGCGAGGGACCGGCACTATGAAATGAGGCCGCGCGTCAAGCTGTGAGCGAGCGCGGCAATGAGATCTGAATCGAGGTCAACGCACCGCAGTATACCCCGGTTCAGGCCTCGCGACCAGCGGACTTGGCCGCCAGCTGCGCGACGATCTCCGCCACCGGCACGCTGCCGCTGTCGCCGGCGCCATGCCGGCGCACCGAAACCGTCGGGTCGGTGCGATCCGATTGCGCCTCGCGGTCGCCGACGATGAGCATGTAGGGGATCTTGCGCAGCTCGGCGTCGCGGATCTTGCGCGCGACCGACTCCGTGCGGTCGTCGAGCTCGGCGCGCAGCCCGGCCTCCTGCAGCGCGGCCAGCACGCCGGCCGCGGCGTCGGCGTGACGGTCGGCGATCGGCAGGACGATCGCCTGCAGCGGCGCGAGCCAGAGCGGGAAGTCGCCGGCGTAGTGCTCGATGAGGATGCCGATGAAGCGCTCGAAGGATCCCAGCAGCGCGCGGTGGATCATCACCGGGCGGTGGTCGGCGTCGTCGGCGCCCGTGTACTGCAGATCGAAGCGCTCGGGCATCGAGTAGTCCAGCTGAACGGTGCCGAGCTGCCACGAGCGGCCGATCGAGTCGGTCATGTGCAGATCGATCTTCGGCCCGTAGAACGCGCCGTCTCCGGCGTTGATCTCGTACGTCAGGCCGCGCGCGTCGAGCGCGTCCTGCAGCGCCGCCTCGGCGCGGTCCCACATCGTGTCGGTGCCGATCCGCTTGGCGGGGCGCGTCGAGAGCTCCAGGCGCGGCTCGAACCCGAACAGGTCATACAGGAAGAAGCCGAAGTCCAGGCAGCCGATGACCTCCTCGCGGATCTGCTCCTCGCTGCAGAAGATGTGGGCGTCATCCTGCGTGATGTGGCGCACGCGCATGAGCCCGTGCAGCGTCCCGCTCGGCTCGTGGCGATGGACGAGCCCCTGCTCGGAGAAGCGCACCGGCAGGTCGCGGTACGAGCGCCGCTCGTTCTTGAAGAGCTGGATATGGGCCGGGCAGTTCATCGGCTTCAGGCCCATCGGGCGCTCCTCGACGTCCGTGAAGTACATGTTCTCGCGGTACGTGTCCCAATGGCCGGACTGCTTGAACAGGTCGACGTCGTAGAGGATCGGCGTCTTGACCTCGCGGTAGCCGCGGCGGCGGTTCTCCTCGCGCCAGAGCTTGGACAGCTCGTTCCAGATCGCCATGCCGGCCGGCTGCCAGAACGGTGAGCCGGGCGACAGCTCGCTGAACATGAACAGCTCGAGCTCCTTGCCGAGCTTGCGATGGTCGCGCGCTCGGGCCTGCTCGAGGCGCTCGAGGAACTCGGCGAGCTCCTCCTTGCTGAAGAACGCGGTGCCGTAGATCCGGGTGAGTTGCTTGCGGTTGGCGTCACCGCGCCAGTAGGCGCCCGCGACCGACTGCAGCTTGACCGCCTTGATGCGCTTCGTGCCGGGTCCGTGCGGGCCGCGGCACAGGTCGGTGAACGGGCCGTTCGTGTACAGGCTCACCGTCTCGAGCGGGTGGGCGGGATCGGAGTCTCGGACCAGGTCCTCGATGAGCTCGACCTTGTAGTCCTGGCCCTCGGCGCGGAAGCGCTCGAGCGCCGCCTGCACGCCGACGTCCTCGCGCACGAACTGCTCGTCGGCGTTGATGTGCTGGCGCATCTTCTGCTCGATGCGGTCGAAGTCGGCGTCCGAAACGGTGACGCCCTCCGGGAACTCGAAGTCGTAGTAGAAGCCGTTCTCGATCGGCGGGCCGATCGAGATCTTCACGCCGGGATAGACCTCCATCACCGCGGCCGCGAGCACGTGCGCGGCGTCGTGGCGGATGACGTCCAGCGCCCCCGGCGACTTCGCCGTGATGATCTCCAGTGGCGCGTCGGGCACGAGCGGGCGCGCGAGGTCGCGGACCTCGCCGTTCTGGCGCACCGCGAGCGCCGCGCGGGCGAGGCCGGGGCCGATCGCGGCGGCGGCATCGGCGCCGGTCGCGTCGTCGGCGAGCGCGAGCTCGGTGCCGTCGGGCAGGGTGACGTTCACCCAGCCATTGTCACAGGGCGACCGAAAATCCCGTTTGCGATCGGTCGTCGTGGCTACCCCGCTAGCCACGACCGCGGGGCCGACGGTTCGAACCCCCCACGAGCGAAGGAGTGACATGGCTGACGAACTTCGCGACCACAAGATCGCGATCCTCGCCACCGACGGCGTCGAGCAGGTCGAGCTCGAGCAGCCGCGCGAGGCCGTGCAGGAGGCCGGCGCACACGCCGTGCTGCTGTCGATCGACGACGGCGAGATCCAGGCGATGAACGGCGACATCAACCCGTCCGACACCTTTCCGGTCGACGGCAAGGTCGGCGACGCCTCGCTCGACGACTACGACGCGCTGATCCTGCCGGGCGGGACGTGCAACCCCGACAAGCTGCGGACGGACGAGGACGCCGTGCGCTTCGTGCGCGAGTTCGTCGAGTCCGGCAAGCCCGTCGGCGTCATCTGCCACGGGCCTTGGACGCTCGCGGAGGCCGACGTCCTCGAGGGCCGGCGGATCACCTCGTGGCCGAGCATCCGGACCGACCTGCGCCGCGCCGGCGCCGAGGTCGTCGACGAGGAGGTCGTCGTCGACGGCAACCTCATCTCGAGCCGCAGCCCCGACGACCTGCCCGCGTTCTGCGACGCGATCGTCCGCGAGTTCTCCTCGGTGCACGCGTCATGAGCTCCACCAGCAAGCCCGCCAGCGCCGCCCCGCAGGATCCGGTGGCCAAGGGCCTGGGCATCTTCAGCTTCGCGCTCGGCATCCCGCAGCCGCTCGCGCCGGGGCGCGTCAATCGCCTGATCGGCGTGAAGGACGACCCCAAGAGCCGCATGCTCATGCGCGTCGTCGGCGTGCGCGAGCTCGCGGCGGGCGTGGGCATCTTCACCGACCGGCGGCCGACCCAGTGGATCTGGGCGCGGGTCGCGGGCGACACGATGGACCTCGCGCTGCTCGGCTCGGCACTGCGCAACAAGAGCAAGTCGCCCACCCGCACGCTCGCCGCGACCGGCGCCGTGGCCGGCGCGTTCGCGGCGGACGTCTTCGACGTCGTGCGGCTCAGCCGCTCGTCCAACGGCAACGGCGACGGCGGGCCCCATCAGGAGCCCGAGCAGCCCGTGCAGGTCACGGCCGCCATGACGATCCGCCGCGACCGCGACGAGCTGTACTCGCTGTGGCGCAACTTCGAGGGCTTCCCGGACTTCATGGCGCATCTCGAGGAGGTCAGCACCACGGGCGACAAGACCTCGCACTGGAAGGCGCGCGGCCCGCTCGGCATGACCGTGGAGTGGGACGCCGAGATCACCGAGGACGTGCCCGGCGAGCGGATCGCCTGGCGCTCCGTCGCGGGGTCGAAGATCGACAACGCCGGCACCGTCTGGTTCGTCCAGGCGCCGGGAGACCAGGGCACGGAGGTCCATGTCGACATGCGCTACAGCCCGCCCGCCGGTGCCGTGGGCGCGACGATCGCGAAGCTCTTGGGCGAGGAGCCGGGCATCCAGCTCAAGGACGACCTGCGCCGCTTCAAGCAGATCGTCGAGACCGGGGAGATCGTCCGCTCCGATGGTTCGCCCGAGGGCCAGCGCGGCATCCGCCAGCTCAAGCAGCGTCCGGCGCAGGCGCTCGGCGACGAGGAGCTCGCCGCCGCATCCAACGGAGGAGGTCAGTCATGAGGGCGACCGTCTGGTCGGGCCGCAACAAGGTCGCGGTCGAGAACGTCCCCGATCCGAAGATCCTCAACAGCCGCGACGCGATCGTGAAGATCAGCTCGACGGCGATCTGCGGCTCGGACCTGCACCTGTACGACGGCTACGTGCCGACAATGCGCAAGGGCGACATCCTCGGCCACGAGTTCATGGGCGAGATCGTCGAGACCGGACGCGACGTGTCCAACCTCAAGGTCGGCGACCGCGTCGTCGTGCCCTTCCCGATCGCGTGCGGCAACTGCAACGCCTGCACACGCGGGCTGTTCTCGCTGTGCGAGAACTCCAACCCCAACGCGCAGACCGCGGAGAAGCTGTGGGGCGACACGACCTGCGGCATCTTCGGCTACTCGCACGCCACCGGGGGCTACGCCGGCGGGCAGGCGGAGTACGCGCGGGTGCCGTTCGCCGACGTCGGGCCGATCAAGATCGAGAACGGCTTGACCGACGAGCAGGTCCTGTTTCTGTCCGACGTCTTTCCGACGGGCTACATGGGCGCCGAGGTCTGCGACATCAAGCGCGGCGACATCGTGGCCGTGTGGGGCTGCGGCCCCGTGGGCCAGTTTGCGATCGCCAGCGCATACCTGCTGGGCGCCGAGCGGGTCATCGCGATCGACCGCTTCGACTACCGGCTGAAGATGGCCGGCGAGAAGGCGGGCGCGGAGACGATCAACTACGAGCAGACCCCGGTCCGCGAG
>DASZDB010000363.1:0-3894 GCA_035942495.1 Solirubrobacteraceae bacterium | reverse complement strand
CTTGCCGATCTGGCGGCGGTTCTCGCCGAGGATCTCCTCACCGCGCTTCATCACGAAGTGGTACGGGTTCGGCAGCCAGTTGGCGACGTTCTCGACGTAGGGGATGAAGCCGACCGCGCGGCGCGTGAGCGCGATCGGCATGCTCTTCTCCGTCGAGATGAAGAGCTCTTGGCCGGCCGCGTCGTTGACGCGAAACGTCGAGCGCAGCAGGCTCGCGCCGAAGACCTTCGTGATCTCACCGATCTTCGTGCCCATCTCGTCGGTGATGTCGTACGTCGCGCGCGGATCGAAACGCTGGCGTGCCTTGATCCGCAGCAGCTCCTGCGTCTTGCTCGCATCGGTGTAGAAGCGGATGTCCTCCTTGAACTTGAAGCGCTTCTGCTCGACGAACGCGATCGCCTCGCCGGGCGTCCCGTCGGCGTTCGCCAGAAAGAACTCGTAGTGGTTGATCGCGAGCTTGATCTTCTGGCGCAGGATGAAGACGTCGTGCTGGTTCGGGTCGGCGGTCATACGTCCAGGGTAGTGGCCACCCCTATGCGGCTAGACCGGCAGCAGGCCGCCCTCGATCGACAGCAGCAGGCGCTTTCGCTCGAGCCCCCCGGTGTAGCCGCCCAGGCCGCCCGAGCTGGCCAGGACGCGGTGGCACGGCACGATGATCGGGATCGGGTTGGACCCCAGCGCCCCGCCGGCCGCGCGGAAGGCGCTCGGCGACCCGGCGGCGATCGCCATGTCCTTGTACGTGCGCGTCGCGCCGAACGGAATGCGCGCGCACTCCTGCAGGACGCGGCGGCGAAAGCCGTCGCGCGACAGCGACCAGTCGAGGTCGACGTCGAAGTCGTGGCGGCGCCCGGCGAAGTACTCGTCGAGCTCGCGGCGCACGAGGTCGAGCCGGCCCGGCGCCTCGACGATCGCCGGCGACAGGCGCAGCGCGACATCGTCGAGGATCTCGTCGAGGCCGCCGTTCTCGTGCTCGTACGCGAGGCGCGCGAGGCCGCGCGGCGTCTGTACGGCGACGAGCCGGCCGAGCGGGCTGTCGACCGTCGCGTACGCGACGTCCGCGATGCCCTCATCGGCGGCGCGGGCGGCCGTGCGGGCCGCGAGGGTGGCGGACTCGCCGGGACGCAGGTCAGGCGGGGGCAGCGACATCGGCGATCTCCTTGCGTAGGTTCTTCAGCCCGTCGGCGGCGGCGCGGCGGGCGGCTTCTTCGGTGCAGCCGATCGCGATCGCGATCTCGGCGTGGCTCAGGTCGATGGCGAAGCGCAGGGTGAGCACCTCGCGCTGGCGCGGGGGGAGCGCGCGAACCCGCTCCCAGTGATCGCCCTCGCCGTCGGGCGTGTCGGCGGGCGGCGGCGACGGTCGTCGGGCGCCGTCGTGGATCTCCGCGACCGGGACCGGGTTGCGCGCCCGCGCGCGGTGCACGTCCATCGCCTTGCTGTGAGCGATCGTCAGCACCCAGGCGCGCAGGTTGGAGTCCGGCCGCAGGCGCGGGTACGCACGCAGCGCCGACAGGAACGTCTCCTGGAACGCGTCGTCGGCGTCGTGCCGGCCGACGGAGGCGACGAGGTAGCGCAGCACGTCGTCGCGGTGGGCGTCGAGGAAGCGCTGGAAGGGGGGCAGGCGCGCGGTGGACTTCGTCATGGGGAGTGAACGCCGGCCGGCGCCGTTTCGTGAGCCCTACTCCGGCACGAGCGCGTTGATCCCTGTCAGCGCGCGGCCGATGATGAGCTTCTGGATCTGCGAGGTGCCCTCGTAGAGCGTCGTCACGCGGACGTCGCGAAACCACCGCTCGACGGGATGGTCGTCGACGTAGCCGGCGCCGCCGTGGACCTGGATCGCCTCGTTGGCGCACCACACGGCGGCCTCGGTGGCGAAGAGCTTGGCAATCGAGGTCTCCGTCGTGCAGGGCCGGCCCTGATCGCGCAGCGCGCCCGCGCGCCAGACGAGCAGCCGCGCCGCGTCCGTGCGCACGCGCATCTCGGCGAGCATCGCCTGCACGAGCTGAAAGCTCGCGATCGGGCGGCCGAACTGCTCGCGCTCCTGCGCGTACGCGACCGAGTGCTCGAGGCAGCCCTGGCAGATCCCGACGCAGCCCGCCGCGACGGAGTAGCGCCCCGAGTCCAGCGCGCTCATCGCGATCTTGAAGCCGTCGCCGACGGCGCCGAGCAGGGCGTCGTCGCCTACGAAGACGCCGTCGAGCGCGATCGAGCCGGTGTCCGAGCCGTGCAGGCCCATCTTGTGATGGATCGGCTGGGTGCTGAACCCGGGATCGTCCGTGTCGACGAGAAAGCAGCCCAGCCCTCTGTGACGGAGCGCCGGGTCCGTCTGCGCGAAGATCAGCGCGACCTTCGCGTGGTTGGCGAGCGAGATCCACATCTTCGACCCGTGCAGCTCCCAGCCGCCGTCGACCTTCGTCGCGCGGGTGCGCTGGCTCGCCGCATCCGAGCCGGCCTCCGGCTCGGTCAGCCCGAAGCACCCCAGCCACTCGCCCGCGCACAGCCGGGGCAGGTACGCCGACTTCTGCTCGTCGGTGCCCCAGGCGAGGATCGTGCCGCAGACGAGCGAGGTCTGCACCGAGATGACCGTGCGCATGGCGCTGTCGCCGCGGCCGATCTCCTCGACGACGAGCCCGTACGTGACGTGGTCGAGGCCGGCGCCGCCGTAGACGCGCGGGACGATCGCGCCGAGGTAGCCCTGCTCGGCGAGCAGCGCGATCAGCTCGAGGTCGAAGTGCTCGTTGCGCGCGTTCTCCTTCGCGCGCGGGAAGATCTCGCGGTCGGCGAACTCGCGGGCCGTCGCGCGGATGAGCTCCTGCTCGTCGGTGAGGTCGAAGTTCATCGCCCGACGCTAGCTTAGGCCGATGCGGGTGCTCCTCATCGGCGGCGGTTGCCGCGGCCTGGCGCTGGCCGAGCGCCTCGTCGCCGACGGCCACGCCGTGCGCGCGGTGACGCGCGACGAGTCGCGCCGCGGGCAGATCGAGGCCGCCGGCGCCGAGTGCTGGATCGGCGACCCGGATGTCGTCGGCACGCTGCGCTACGCGCTGGAGAACGTGACGATCCTCGTGTGGGCGCTGGGCACGGCGAGCGGGTCGGAGGAGGCCGTCGCCGCGCTGCACGGCTCGCGGCTGGAGATGATGCTCTCCAAGTCGATCGACACCACCGTGCGCGGGATCGTCTACGAGGCCTGCGGCACCGTCGCGCCCGCGATCCTCGAGGCGGGGGTCGAGGAGCTGCGGCGCGCTTGCGACCTCAACGAGATCCCCTTCGAGGTGCTCGCCGCCGATCCGGCGCACGCTGACCGGTGGGCCGCCGCCGCGCGCGGGGCGATCGACCGGCTGGTCGGAGTGGCCTGAGCCCCTAGCGCAGCGGGACGAAGCGCACCGCGTTGAGCGCGGTGCGCTCCAGCCCGTCGGGGCCCCGGCGCACGAGGACGAGATGTTCGTCGCTGTCGCGGCAGACCGGTGCGATCAGCCGACCGCCCTCGGCGAGCTGCGCCTCGAGCGCCGGCGGCACGTCGCCGGCGGCCGCCGCGGCGACGTTGATCGCGTCATACGGCGCGTGCTCGGGCAGCCCCGCTTGGCCGTCCCCGGTGACGACCGCGACGTTCTTGATCCCGGCCAGCCGCAGTGACCGCACGGCCTGCTCGGCGAGGCCTGCGTCGAGCTCGACGCCGTAGACCTGCCGGCACAGCCGCGACAGCAGCGCGGCGTGGTAGCCCGAGCCGCTGCCGACGTCGAGCACGACGTCGTCGCTGGTCAGCTCGAGCAGCTCGCACATGCGCGCGACGAGCGTCGGCTGGGAGATCGTCTGTCCACCGCCGATCGGCAGCGGGCGGTCGGCGTAGGCGAACTGCTCGAGCGAGGGGGAGACGAACAGCTCGCGCGGCACCTCCGCGAC